>CAZOSY010000024.1:0-17865 GCA_964582565.1 uncultured Bacteroidales bacterium
ACACTTTTTCATAATCCTGTTCAGGCAGTATTCCAGTATAAAGTGACATTGCATAGGACGTTTGACTTCCAGTAGAACAAGAACCCGTTTCAGTATCATAAAACTTCTTTTGGAACGCCATTCTAATTTCATTCGCCAAATCACCATATTTTTTAATGTCAGAATCTTTATTCAACAGTTCTGCGACTTTCGAAACCAACATTAAATCGTAATAATAAATTGATGTAGCTGTAAGGGATTTAGGAGTTAGTTGTGCTTTGCCTAGATGTTTTGGTCCCAGATCATACCAGTCACCTAATCCATGATAGAGTATATTGTTTTTTGATTTACTATGAAGATAATCAATATACCGTGTCATCATTGAATAAGCTCTTTTTAGTACTTCCAAATCTCCATACCACTGATATAATTGCCATGGAATAATAATCGATGCACTTCCCCATTCAGGCGAATCGCGAAAGCCTCCAGAAAAAGGGACATATTCGGGAGCAATATCAGGTACTAATCCATTGTCCAGCTGGGAATCGATCATATCTGTCACTATTTTGCTATACAAATTATGGATATCATAATTATAGTGCATGGATGGACCAATAAGATAAGTCTGCTCAAGCCAGCCAAGTTTTTCTCGATGAGGGCAGTCGGTTGCAACACTTGCCATATTGCTTTTTATACTCCAGTTAATTAGTTCGTAAATCTGATTAAACAGTGTATCGGAACAGCTAAAAGTTCCCACTGTAGGAGACGAGTTACGTGTATGAAGCATTTTGATCTCTACCACTTCCGTTTTTGTAGTGCCAGATTCTGGTTCTATAATTTCAACGTCGGCATATCTGAATCCATAATAAGTAAACCTTGGCTGCCACTCCTCAATGCCATCACCTTTAAGTATATAGCTAAACTCGTATGGTCCACCACCACTTTGTTGGGTAATGTTTCCTTCTTCATTAATTAATTCATCCGGGCGAATTATTATTTGTGTACCTCGATTACCTTTTACTTTTATTGATATAATTCCAGAGGCATTTTGACCGAAGTCGTAAATCCTTCTTCCAGTTTTTGATGTCGATATTTTTTGTGGCAGAAACTCATCCATTACCTTTAAAGGATAATCTTCTTCGGGTACAAGTTTTTCGATTGAACCGCTTAGTAAAACAGGTTTTTTCCATTTTGAGTCATCAAATCCATAGGTACACCAACCTTTTTGTTCAAGGGTTGCGTTATAATCTTCGCCACCGTAAATACTGCTGAATGTAATGGGAGAAGGTGATACCCTGCAGTCTTCATCGGAAACAACATTTTTCACGATACCATTTTTTAGTTTGATCTGAATGTTGAAAATTAATTTTGGGTAACCATAAGCAACAATGAATTTGCGATAACGCTCACGATTAATATTGTAAAATCCATTTCCAACTAAAACACCTATTGTATTGCCTCCTTGTTTTATTTGCTCTGTAATATCAAAGGTGTTGTATAAGCTTCTTTTTTGATAATTAGTCCATCCTGGAGAAAGAAATCTGTCCCCAATTTTACTATTGTTAATATATAATTCATAATGGCCTAAACCACAAATATTAATTAAAGCACTCTCTATACTATCTGTTATACTAAAATCTTTGCGAAACATGGGCACAATCGATCTTTTTAAACCTTTATTACCCAACTGGGCTCCTAAACCGTGTACCCCAGGGATTATTAGCATATTATCTTGGAGCTTCTCAAATGTAATCCATTGGGCATTAGACCAGTTTTCAGATTTAGCTATAGGTCTTTCGTTTTTCCAGCTTATAAATAAAATAATTACTAGTAACAAGAGTATAATTTTTCTCATATCTTAAATAAATTCTTTCATGTTATTCCAGTACAATACGTATTCTATATCTCCATTTTCGAATCGGTTTCGGTTGAGTATGAACGTTAACTCTGAAATAGTGGGAACAAATTTAGTAATTTACTCGGTTTATACCCCTAAAAATACATGTATAAGTGGAAGTTTTTGTTCCTTTTTACCCCGTAGGATATATTAATTATCCAACGGGGTGAATATTTTTTTTATTTTTACAAAGATAGCAAAAAATTTACAAATAAAGTCAAAGAAGCAATAAAATTGTAATATTAGAAAAATCAGTATTAGATAATTTTGGTAATTATACTAAAAAAGCCCTTTCTATGATATGAAAGGGCTTTGAAAAAAATATTTTTTTACTTAAACTAAATTATTTTTTATCTAAAAAATTTTTTACTTCACTTTTAGGTATTACTTTTTCCGTAAAGGTATAAGCACCTGTTTTAGGTGATCTTACTGTTCTGATAACTTTAGTAAGATTTTTTTCTAATGATTGCACTGAAGCAATAGATTTTTTTGCCATAATTTTTAATTATTTAATTTCTTTATGAATAGTAACTTTTTTTAAAAAAGGATTATATTTTTTCAATGATAATCTTTGAGGTGTATTTTTTTTGTTTTTTGTAGTAATATATCTTGACATACCGGGAATATTTGTTTTCCTTTGCTCAGTACATTCTAATATTACTTGCATTCTTGCATCTTTACTCTTTTTTGCCATTTTTTTTATTATTTATATTTTTAAAAATGCAAAGGTAAAAAAATTTAGAAATAACATTATTATTATTTTATAAAATTCAAAAAAAAATAATTTTTTATTTATTTATTTTAATGTAGGTAGTGTGTGCCTGCACGAAAACAAATAATATTTTCTCATATTGTCATTCCGAATTTATTTCGGAATCTGATTATCAAGTTATTATAGATTCTGAAACAATATTGAAACAAGTTCAACATAAAGTTCAGAATGACAAAAAGTATTGTTTTCGTGCAGACACTAGGTAATAAGCAGTTACGATTTAATATCAGTTTTTGTTTTTTCAACAAGTTCAATATTTTCAATAACCATGTGTTTATCAACAGCTTTGCACATATCATAAACAGTAAGCAGGGCAATGCTGACAGATGTTAATGCTTCCATTTCAATACCTGTTTGTCCTATACATCTTGCCATACTATTAGCAGTAACTCCTTTATCATCTAAAGTTGCCCGGACATCAAGTTTGGTAATTTGCAAAGGATGGCATAAAGGTATAAGTTCGTTAGTTCGTTTTGCTGACTGAATACCTGCAATTTCAGCAATAGTAAGCACATCACCTTTTTTTATTTGATTTTCTTTTATAAGCTTAATAGTTGTTTCTTCTAATTTTATATGTCCTTTAGCTTTAGCGATACGGAGTTGTGATTTTTTATTGCCTATATCAACCATATTGGCTTTGCCGTGTTCATCAATATGAGTAAATTTTTTCATAATAATTAATTATTTTGTAACTATTTTTTTCTCTTTGTATTATCCTCCTATGTTATAAAAAGTATTTTTATTACTTAAAGTTCCATATTCAGGTTTATTCATTACAGCTTTTTTTATTGCTTTTTCTGCTCCCAATTTTCTGACATCAAAAGCAATATCATTAAAAAGGCATGGCTTAATCATACCATTAGCTGTTAATCTTATACGATTACAATGTTCACAATCTCCACCTGTTCCATTTTCAACTTTCCAAAATTCTCCTGTCTCAAGATTCATCTGACGTATAAAACGTAGTTCCAAATCATTTTCTTTACAATATTTGGTAACTAATTGTGCATCAACCTCTTCATGCGATTTTTTTATAACGCAATTAATTTTAACAGGAAGCAATTTTGCTTTTTTTGCTGCTTCAATACCTTCAAATACCATTTTTATATCTCCTAATCGCGTTATCTCTTTATATTTTTCCGGATTAGTGGTATCAAGACTGATATTAACTCTGTTTAGTCCTGCATGGGCAAGAGGTTGCGCAAACTTATCCAAAAAAGTTCCGTTAGTTGTCATTGCAAAGTCCTTTATTCCTTTGATTTTAGCAATCATATATACCAGGTTCACAATACCTTTACGCACCAAAGGTTCTCCGCCTGTAAGACGAACTTTATCTATACCCAAACCTACAGCAACTTTTATTATATTTGTTATCTCTTCAAAAGTTAATATTTTGCTATGATCAATTAATTTTATTCCGTGTTCAGGCATACAATAGATGCATCTCAGGTTACATCTGTCGGTTACAGATACGCGTAAATAGTTTATCCTGCGATTAAATCCGTCTAACATTTACAATTTCTCCTTTTTTTAAAATGTTTTTATTTATTTGTATAAAAATAATACCATCAGCATAAGATAATGAATGTATATGAGCAGAGCCATGATATTCTACAGGCATAATAGTTTCTTCATTAGTAAATGTTACAGGAATAAAAGATTTTCTTGCTGCATTTTTACGTTTATATTCAACAGCCATTGGCAACTTAACATAAAACGGGGAATAGTCAAATCCCATCATTTTATATAAAAAAGGTTTTACTAATAATTCAAACTGTAAAAATGAAGATACAGGATTTCCCGGTAATCCAAAGAATGTTTTGTTTTTTGCTATTCCAAAGCTGGTAGGTTTTCCCGGCTTCACAGCAACTTTATTAAAAAGTATTTTTATATTAGCTTTTTCCATTATTTCAAGGACAAAATCAAAATCTCCCATTGAAACGCCACCTGTTAAAATTAATACATCATTACTATGCAAAGCTTTTAAGACAGTATTATATATTATATCTTTTGAGTCCTTTGTAATGCCAAAATAATTTGGTATAGCGCCAACTTGTTGTATCTGAGCAATTAGCTGATAAGCATTACTATTTCTTATTTGTGATAATTTTGGCTTTTTATTTGGTTCAACTAATTCGTCTCCTGTAGAAATAATTCCAACTTTCGGTTGTCTTATCACAAAAGGTCTTATGCAACCAACAGTAGCAAGCATAGCTATATGCTGTGGTTTTATCTTTGTGCCTTTTTTTAAAACAATATCTCCTGATTTTACATCTTCATTTTTATAAATAATATTGTCATTTGTATCACTTTTTGTATAACAAATTTTATTATCTTCTGTCTCTTTCGTATGTTCAACCATTAATACACAATCAGCGCCTTGTGGGAGCATAGCACCAGTCATTATTTTTGAACATTGATTTTTGGAGATACTTTTTTTAGGAATTTTTCCTGCACGTATAGTTTCTATAATTTCAAGTTCTTTTTTTATATCTTTTCTGCGACAGGCATATCCGTCCATTGCCGACTTAGTAAATGGAGGTATTTCTATATCTGAAACAACATCTTTGGCAAGCACTCTGTTTAAAGAATTTTTAAAATCAATTTGTTCTTTTCCAAGAGTATATGCTGAATTTATTACAATATCATAAGCTTCTTCAAATAAAATCATATTTTTTTATTTTGTTTATACCGTTGGATAGGCATCCTACGGAATTTATATTTTTATATTACATTATTAGTAGAGACGAGGCATGCCTCGTCTCTACTGCAAAACCCACATCATAAGGCGAATCATTTTTTTACTTCAACAAGTTCATTACAAGTGTGTGTCTATCAGGAAATTGCCTGATGTCATGAAGTTTTCATCAAGAATTGTTTTTAAATTATGCGAATATTTTTTTAATCTAAAACAGCTTTAATACCTGGCAGTTCTTTTCCTTCAATATATTCAAGTAATGCTCCGCCACCTGTTGATATATAACTAACCTTGTCAGCCATATTATATTTATTTATTGCAGCAACAGAATCTCCGCCTCCTATTAATGAATAAGCTCCTTTTTTAGTAGCATCTGCCACAGCTTCAGCAATAAATTTTGTGCCGTTTTCAAATTTAGACATTTCAAAAACGCCCATCGGACCATTCCATAAAATTGTTTTTGACATCTCAATAATTTTTAAAAAAATATTACAACTATTTTGTGCAATATCTAATCCCATCCATCCTTGGTCAATTTTATCAATTTGACATGTTTTAATATTTGCATCATTGGAAAATGAATCTGCAACAATACTATCTGTTGGAAGATAAATATTTACTTTTTTTTCTTTTGCATGCTTCATAATATCTTTGGATAAATCAATTTTATCCTCTTCTACCATTGAGTTGCCGATATTTCCTCCCAAAGCTTTAATAAAAGTATAAGCCATTCCCCCGCCAATTATTATATTATCCGCTCTTTTCAATAACTGTTCAATAACAAGTATTTTCCCTGAAACTTTAGCTCCGCCTAATATTGCTGTAAAAGGATGTTTTGCATATTTAAGCACTTTATCAATATTGTTTAACTCTTTGTTCATCAAATATCCAAACATTTTATTATCAGAAAAAAAACCGGCAATTACAGAAGTAGAAGCATGAGCACGATGAGCTGTTCCAAAGGCATCATTAACATAAACATCTCCAAGAGAAGATAATTTTTTTGCAAAGTCATTATCACCTTGTTTTTCTTCTTTATAAAAACGTAAATTTTCTAATAAAAGAACTTCTCCTGATTTAAGTTTGTGAGAAATATCTTTGGCTTTATTACCAATACAATCATCAGCAAATTTTATTTTTGTATTAAGCACATCTGACAAATACGGAACCAAATTTTTTAAAGAATATCTCTCTTCATATCCTGATTTTGGACGACCAAGATGAGACATAAGAATTACTGCTCCTCCATCAGAACGTATTTTGTTAATACTCGGAATAGCGGCATTAATCCTTGTAACATCAGTAATATTATATTTTTCATCTAAGGGGACATTGAAATCTACTCTTATCAAAGCTCTTTTATTTTTAAAATTATAATTATCAATTGTAGTCATAACATTGCATAATTTATTATTAATTATAAAAATGTAAAAATAACAAAATAGAACAAAAATAACGTCAAATGTCAAACACTTTTTATGTATCAATCAAACTTTTTCTTAGCATATTAAGTGCTGTCAGAGAGGTTTTAACAATATTTCTTTCACGATTTTCGCCAAACAGATATTTCTTTACTATAATTTTTTGTGAAGAGGCAATAGCTATCCATGTTGTTCCTACAGGTTTTTTTGACGAACCACCACTTGGTCCTGCTATTCCTGAAGTTGCTATGGCATAGTCAGTATTAAAATTTTTTTTAACATTTCTAACCATTTCAGTAACCACTTCTTTACTTACAGCACCTTTTTCAGATATAATTTGTGAGTTTACTTCAAGCAGATTAATTTTTATTTCATTGGAATAAGAGACAACAGAGCCCTTAAAATACATGGAACTTCCCGGCACACTGGTAATTTTATGTGCTATATATCCTCCGGAACAGCTTTCTGCTATTGATAATGTTTTATTATTTTTTATTAATAAATCTCCAACAATTTTTTCTAATTTATCATTATCATATCCGTAAATATATTGTGGTATAATTTTTTGTAAATATGATATATGCTTATTGATTTCTATAAGTAATTTTTCTTTATTATCCCCTACTCCACTTAATCTTAATTTTACAATACCCGGTGATGGTAAATAAGCAAGTTTAATATATGATGGCAAGTTATTTTCCCAGTTTTCTATTATTTTAAATAGGAAAGATTCTGCAATACCTTGTGTTAAAATTGTTTTATGTATAATAGTTTTAGTTGTGAAGTGTTTAAGTAAATAAGGGATTACAAAATTGTTTATCATTGGCTTCATTTCAAAAGGCACTCCCGGCATTGAGACAAATATTTTTTTATCTTTTTCAAACCACATTCCCGGAGCAGTCCCATTAACATTTCTTATAACAATACAATTTTCAGGCACTTCGGCTTGTTTCCTGTTAGGTTCTGTTAAATCAAATCCTCTTATTTTAAAAAATTTTTTAATATCCTTAAAAATCTGATTGTTAAAAACTATTTGTGTATTAAAATACTCGCAAAGAGTTTGTTTTGTTATATCATCTTTTGTCGGACCTAATCCGCCTGTAATTAATATTATATCAGCACGGGATTTGGCTTGATTAAGAGCAGTAATGATATGCTGTTTATTATCAGCAATTGTTGTGATTTGACAGACCTCTATTCCTGCCATATTAAGTTGCTTAGCTATCCACGAAGAATTGGTATTAACAACTTGTCCTATCAATAATTCATCACCAATGTTTATTATTTCTGCTTTCATAATTATTTTATTTATATATAACATTGGCAAGCCAGAATCAATATTTAGTGTTTGTCCATAATGTCTGATTTCTTCGTTACGCTTGTCTTTCAAATCAGTCATTTACAAAAGCAAACTCTTTATTTTCAAGACTGCGCAAGCCTCGAACTCGAACATTCTGAACTAAACACTTACTTTATGAACAGGCACTATTTAGAAACTTTTACAAAGTTTAAAAATTTGGAAAAATTGATATTATAATAAGTACGCCGTGTTATATCAGTCGAACTATATTGTTATAAAAAAATTAAGTTTGCCACTTAAAGTGGATAATTTAAAAAAAATTATATAAGTTTGTCATATAAAATAAAAATTCAATACATTTTTTATACAAGAAATTATTATTTTTGCTAAAAAAATAAAATATGAAAAAATATATTATTAAATATTCGGTAAATGTATTATTAATTATTTTAATATTTAGTATTACTGTTTATGGTCAGGAGAAAAAAAATACTTCAAATCATAAATTTAAAAAAGAGAATCTTTTTACAGGCGGAGGTTTAGGACTTCAGTTTGGAACAGTAACGCTTATTGATATCTCTCCTATTTTGGGCTATAGAATAAATGATAATATTGCTGTTGGCATTGGTGCAACATATAAATATTATAAGGATAACAATTATAATTTTTCAACAGATATATATGGAGGAAATGTTTTTGCAAGATATTATATCTTTGATAATATTTTTGCACATGCAGAATATGAGATATTAAGTATAGAATCAAACTTATATGACCCTCGTATCACTCAAAATGTAAAACGTGTTATTGTATCAAGTTTTTTGGTTGGCGGCGGATACAGACAATATATAGCAGGCAATTCATTTATTAATCTATCAATATTATGGAACCTGAATGAATCTATATATTCTCCTTACGATAACCCTGTTATAAGAATAGGTGTTGATGTTGGATTGTAAATATAATTATCTGTAAAAACGTATACTTCTTTTCATTGGATTAGGATTAATAAAACGTAAAGAAATTTCCATTCCTCCTTTACCTTCTGTTACTTCTGTTAAATTGGAAATATTAAGATCATAACTAATACCTAAAGCAAAGTATGAATATTCATATTCTATTGCAAATATAAAAGCATCTTTCAATCTACAATAAGCTCCTAATGATAATGCTGATTGTTTTATAAAACTAGTATATCTGGACCCTTCAGTCATGTATCTTATTTTAGAGCCAAACACTACTTCTGTTAAAGGTCCTTGGGTTATAAAAGTTGCAGCAGGCAATAATGACATATTCGCATCTCTTGTACCAAAAGAAGTTTCTCCATATATTACCAATTTAGGATTAAGTTTATCTTTATTACCATAAAATGACTGCTCAGGTCTGTTAATATGAAATACTGATGCTCCTATATTTGCACCAAATCCAACATTATTGGAAAACACATTTTTATCCTTGGAAAAATAATTCCACAAAACTCCTGCTCCAAAATCTCCATAAGAAAAATTACTAAACATTATTGATGGCTCTCCTGATGCCAAACTTTGATTATAATCATCCCCGTCATATTGATTATCCCATTGTAATGCTGAATTATTAATACTACGTTGTGCATATCCTCCTTGTATTCCTGCCGACAAATAATTTTGCTCATTTATTAAAACATGATATGACAATGATATATTTGCCTGTAATGTACTTAATCTGGCTCCGTCTGATTGGTCATTAAAAACTACAAGCCCTAATCCCATATAATTATTACTTAACTTCCTTTTTTGAAATAATTTAGTATCAAAAGAGAGTAAATAAGTTTTATATATGCCTGATATACTTGGCCATTGATTTCTGTAATTTGCTATTACGCGTTGATCTCCATTAAATACTCCTGATGATGAAGGATTCAAATACAGCTGGGTCTCATAAAACTGTGAGAAATGTATATCCTGAGCAAAAGAAAGATTAACTAATATTAACATTCCTGCAAATACTAATATTTTTTTCATAATTTTTTGGTTTTAAATTGTTAAATTGAATTATTCATAAATTAAATTATTTGTTATTATCATTAGCCCTATTTTTCAGAACGTGGAATAGATTTAAGCAACACATATCTCTACAAAATTTTCAAATGTTTTCAAATTTTATCTTATCTGGAGATTCCTCATTCCGCTTCGCTTCATTCGGAATGACAATTCGTTCATATTTTAGGGAATGGAGAGGCGTTTCCGCCTAAGGCGGAACGCCTCTCCATTCCCTCCGCTAAAAAAAATCGTTCTGTCATTCCGAACGAAGTGAGGAATCTCAAATTATCTTATAAGTGTAATAGCACCTTTCTTTTTTATTATTTCATCATTTATCATAACAGCATATATATAATATGTAAATACTGATGTATTCAATTTTTTACCTTTATATGTGCCATCCCAACCTTTATCCTGATCTTTTGTTTTAAAAATTTCTTCTCCCCAACGGTCATAAATAACAAATACAAATTCTTTTATACCTTTTCCTCTAACATACAACACATCATTCTGTTTATCTCCGTTTGGAGAAAATATATTCGGAATATAAATATTTGGTTCATAGCAAAGAATTGAAGAACCTAATATATCAATATTGTCAGTAACAGAACATCCATTACTGTCTGTAACAATTATTATATAAGGAGCAGGAACTAAATCGGAAATATCTTCTGTTGTTTCTCCATTATTCCAATTAAACAAATAAGGCAAAGTTCCTCCATTAACTGTTAAGTCAATAGAGCCATCATTTGCTCCTGAACAACTCTCATCTGTTGCTTCTAATGAAATGTTTGGAACAGGATAAACCAATATGTCAATAGTATCACTATCGCCACACATCCCTGAAATTGTATATGTAATAGTATGAATGCCCTGTGCTGCCACATAAGGATTAAATGTTCCATTTACCACATCTGTAATTCCTGCTCCTGACCAAACGCCTCCTATATCAACTGCTGTTAAGTTTACAGGAGCATCATTTAAACAAAATGGTCCTGCCTGTGATATTGTTGCATCTGATAAAGGCATAACATTTACTACAACATTGTCAGAGGCAGTGCATCCATTATTGCCGGTTACTGTAACAATATAAGTTGTAGTTATTGACGGATTTACAGTTATTGTTGCTGTTATTTCTGTTGTGCTCCATAGATAACTTACTCCTCCTGAAGCTGTTAAGTCAGTGCTGTCCCCATTACAAATATCTACATCCGAGCCGGCATCTGCCGGTGGTGCCGGAAATACTGTTACAACAACACTATCTATATCCGTACAATTATTATTATCAGTTACAGTAACAGTATAGGTTGTAGTTGTTGCAGGACTTACCGTTATTGTTGCTGTTACCTCTGTTGTGCTCCATAGATAAAAAGTTCCTCCTGTTGCTGTAAGATTAATATAAGTTCCTCCACATACAGAAGTATCCTGACCTGCATCTGCCACTGGATTTGGATTAACTGTTAAATTAAGTTCATAAATACTATCACAACTATTTGTTGTTAATAAACTGTCATAATAAGTTCCGACTGTAGTATAATCATTGCCATGCCAGGTATATGTTTCGCCATTGCATATTCCCTGATTTTCAGTATAAAAGTAAATCGGGTTAACTGTTAAATTAAGTTCGTAAATACTATCGCAACTATTTGCTGTTAATAAACTGTCATAATAAGTTGCGGTTGTGCTATAGTTATTACCATGCCAGATATATGTTTCACCATTGCATATTCCTTGATTTTCAGTATAAAAATAAGTCGGATTAACCGTTAAATTAAGTTCATAAATACTATCGCAACTATTTGCTGTTAATAAACTGTCATAATAAGTTCCGGTTGTGGTATAGTCATTACTATGCCAGATATATGTTCCGCCATTGCATATTTCCTGATTATCAGTATAAAAGTATGTCGGGTTAACTGTTAAATTAAGTTCATAAATACTATCACAACTATTTGTTGTTAATAAACTGTCATAATAAGTTCCGACTGTAGTATAATCATTGCCATGCCAGGTATATGTTTCGCCATTGCATATTCCCTGATTTTCAGTATAAAAGTAAATCGGGTTAACTGTAACCGTAACCGAATCTATACTGGTAAAACTATTATCAGTATCTGTAACAGTTACAAAATACTCTGTTGTAGAACTTGGACTAGCAAATGGATTGGCAATATCTGTAAAATCCAGTCCTGCTGATGGGCTCCATGCATAAGAATAATTTCCTGAACCATTGCTTGCTGTGGGAGAGCCACCAATCTGAACAGAACTGCCATTACATATTGATGTATCTGGTCCTGCATCAGCAACGACATTAAAAATAAATTTTCCTATACCAAATTGTGAAAAAGTTGTTAGATTTTTTCTTAAAGCATAAGCATCAGTTGCCATTCTTCCTAATCCACCGTCTATATTCAAACTGTTTCCTATACCACAGTCCCAGCAGTTCCAGTCAGCAGCAGTTATTGAATTATCAGGTCTTTTTAAGATTGCAAATTTATTATCCGTTAAGCCGAAAAAATTACCAATATATGTACGGATATTACAATCACCTCCTACGGCTGGCTGCACGTCAGGTGTTAAAAACCATACTCCTTCGGTACTAAAATCATAATAACCATTTCCGCTTTCAATAACATTTAAGTCAGAATTAATATGATTTGTTAATGCTCCAAAATGTGCATCAAGATAAGAAGTACCAGCAAGATTATTATTTTCTATTTCAGATAGATAATAAATTGTGTCTGTTCCTGTATCAAAACCAACAGGAAAAGCATAAACATCAGTATTTGTTGTGATATATCTGCGAAGATTACCATTAATAAAACTTGGTGTAGTCGTTCCCTGATTATAATCAGTAATACTGCCTGCTTCTGTAGATGTAACGATAATAGTATCTGTACCAGTAGTAATAAGCCCGTCAATAAGCTTTAATGTATCACTAACATAAACATTTGTATCAAGAACAACACCTGGTGCGGAAGTATTACTAATATTAAGAATAGAAAATGTAGTGGAATAATTACCAGAAATATTTTGTTGTCCGGAAGAATTAAAAATAACGGTTCCTGTTCCTGAAAGCATAGTATTTGAAGCATTATTTGTCCAGTTTTCATTACCGGCAGCAGGATTGTTTGAAATATAGATTTTACCATTATTATTTATAAAAGCAGAACCATCCGCTTTAATTCCTCCCTGTATGCATAATGATGTGCCTGATGCTATATGAATATTATCCTGCACAACAAGTATATTTTGTGCTTTAACAAGCTGATTAAAACTTATTATTAATAATACATTTATAATTAGAAATAATTGATTTGTTTTCATTATTTTTTTGTTTTTTTATGATATATTTTATAACTTTTATAATTTAATTGCAAAGTTTTAAATCAAACAGAAATAGTTTTTCCAGTACTAATTTGTGATTAATTTATAAAATCACAATAATCTTGATTATGATAAGTCAAGAGTTCAGAATTTAAAATGTTTTACCTTGATTTTGAACATACCCATTTTTAGTTTATAAATAATTATTTAAAATTTATACATTGCTATCCAATCAAACTTCAGCTTTGAAACATCTTCAGAGGCAACTACCTTAAACCCTTTTACACTTTTTTTGGCAATACTCAACGTAACAGCAGGGTTATTGCTTGTAATAGTTATTAGAGGAACATTACCTTTGAGAATGTTTATAAAATCTTCGGAAAAATCAACCCAAATATCCTTTTCCTTCATCTCTACAGAGCCACCGTCAAAAACCTGCTTTGGCTTTGTCTCTTCCCTGGTTCCCGGTGGTGTATAAAAGGTTCTGCTTATGTTAACAACGATTTTTCCATCCCCACTTTCCATGTTACTCATAGCGAAACCAATGATTGGTCCCGCTTTTGTTGCCTTCATACCATAGCCGGCTTTATTTGATGATGTTATTGGGTCACCTGGTTGGATTGGACCATTTTCTGTTGTAACCAAAACCCGAATACGGCCTGTAAGAGCAATTGCTGAACCGACATCATCACTACTTTTGGGATTAAACTTATCAAGTATCTCTTTCCTGCGTTGCCATATAGGATTACTATCATCAGGTCGTTTTGCTGAAGCCATTAATTTCATAAGTTCTTTGTGATCTTGCCTGTATTCATCAGCATGTTCTGTTGGTCCTAAATAAATTACAGGATTTTCTGATTTTACCCCAATAAGAGCAGAATCATAAGCTTTTTCACTTATTTTAACCCGTGTATATTTAGGATCATCACTCGGTTGACTTAATGAAACAAGAGCCGCTTTAGGTATTTCACCATCATCAGGATACATTTCTGCAATGTCAAAATAATTAGTAGCATGTATATCACCAACAAAATAACCTGCCCAATCTGATGCTACATCTTCACAAGTACCATATACACCATAATCAGCGAAACCTGCATCATCAGAAGCATAGCCATATACACCTAGACCACCATCATCACATCTGCCAAGCACACCGACACCGCTATTGTATGTAGTTCTACCCCAATGCCCTGTCCATACATCAGAATGCCCGGTTGTAGCACAATAATCAGAAGAGCCAGTTGTTACACCTACCATTGCTACTCTGCCAGCTTGACTACTAATAAAATAAGCTGCACCACCGCCAGCACCAGAGCCAGTCATTGCACCTACATAGCCTAAATGGGCATTTGTTATTGAACCGCTGGGTTGATAAACATGCAATTTTCCAGAAGGCGTGGTTGTTCCAATGCCAACATTAGTTCCATTATCATAAATTTGGCTACAAACAGCAGAAGCTCCATTTGATTTGATAACGTAATTAGCTGAACCGCATCCTACGGGACCTGCTGGTCCTGTTGCTCCGTCTGAACCATCTGCTCCTGCTACTCCTGTGGGTCCTGCCGGTCCTGTTGCTCCGTCTGAACCATTTGTACCTGCTATTCCTGTGAGTCCTGTGGGTCCTGTTGCTCCGTCTGAACCATTTGTGCCTGCTACTCCTGTGGGTCCTGTTGCACCGTCTGAACCATCTGTGCCTGCTACTCCTGTGGGTCCTGTTGCTCCGTCTGAACCATTTGTGCCTGCTACTCCTGTAGGTCCTGTTGCACCGTTTGAACCATCAGCACCTGCCGGACCTTGTGGTCCTATACATTCTTTCCAAATAATACCATCAAAATACCAAAACTGGTCAAAATCAGTATCATATACCATTAATCCTGTTGCAGGCGAAGCAATAGCATTTCGCTGTGCTGTTGTCATACGTGGAATCAACATTCCCTTTAATGTAGATTTAACATCCAGCATTGCTGAGCTATTAGCAGCAGAACTATCAGAATTAACAGCTACACCCTGTGCAAAACAATTTAAAGCAAAAAAACCTGAAAACTGAAAGCTTATAAAAAAAATAAACATCAAACCAAATGATGACAGATGATAAATAATTTTTTTCATAGTTTTATTTTTTTTAAAATTTATTTATTATATTTTTTAATCTACAAATAATCTGCAAAGATAATATTTTTTTTATCAAAAAGCAAATTTTTTTAACATGTTTATTAGTCACTCGTCATAGACGAGCGACAGCAGGTTATATATTATTCAATTATTTTTAAATTTTTTCTTCTTTTTTTTTTATTTTCTTCAATCTTTATATCTGGTTTATCAACTTGTCTTTCCTGTCTTATTGTAGTTTTTTTAACTTCTCTTTTAATTTTTTTATTTTTATAATGCCATAAATAATCATAACCTTTTTCTTTTGGTTGATTATAAGCTTCGGGATGGAGATAATACCCTTTTTTATAACCGATTTTATCATCGCCATTCTTTTCAATTACAACAGGTTTACGATGTAAATTAATAGCAGGATCATTCCTGTCGGAGAGTACCATCCACGATATTTCTTTGTTTGCTTCACCATAAACGATAAAAGCAGAAAAATCTTCATTCCATTCATATCCAACATTAAAAGGTTGTCCAATACATGTAATCTGTATTGTAGCCCCTTCTTCTTTAGTAAGGTCTTTAAAATAAACAGGTAATGATACTTTTGCATCACCAGAAGAATTAAGTTTTACTTTTCCCCGATATAAGCATAGATACTCTGGAGATTCCACAGCAGTATGTCGTAATACTTTGTTTTCAGGATCACCTGGGTAATCTATAATAAAACTTTTAGTTAAACCACCTACATCAAGTGATGTATATGTATTTCCCGTAAACCATCCTGCTAAACCATTTGCTGCTGTAGGATTAGTTGCATAAATCCCTCTCCATTCCCCACTAAACCATCCACCATAACCATAAGAATCATTTGTATTATTGCAGATACCAATAATCGCAGTAGGGTCAACTGTTTGCGAAGTGCCATCGCCTACAAGTCCATATATACCTACTGCATTATCATTAAGTTGAGTATTAGCTCCAAATACACCAATACCATCAGTAGCATCACTTTCTCCACTTACACCTCTTGAACCAAGTGTAGCATCACCCTTACCGAAAATACCTACATTAGTACTTATAGCTGCAACACCTGAACCATTAACAAGAGTTGTCGGGACTAAATTATTGCCAGCTGCAATAACTCCTGTACCTGTAGTAGCATCAGAACCTTTTCCGTATATTCCATCATCACCAGTAAAGGCAACTCCAGTACCATCTACTAAATAAAAAGCACCTTGATTATTACCCGCAGCAATCATTCCTGTGCCACTTGAATTAGCATTATAACCAAAAACCCCAAACCCACTACTATTACTTACGTAACCAAAAACACCATCTCCATCTGTTGTTCCTGCTGAACCATAAACTCCATAATTTTTTATTGCACCTGCATCACTAGCAGAACCATAGACACCATAATTTGTGCCTGTTCCGTCAGCATAACCATAAACGCCTTTGTTAGTTCCACTGCCTCCTGATACAGTTCCTGCAGCACCATAATAAGTATTAGCTCCAGTAGGGTAAACCTCTCCATTAACACCTATGTAGCCACCTTTAAAATATCCTCCGTAACCAAAGTAGTCGGTATTTGCACATTCGCCATATACTCCGTCTCTATCGCTGGATGTTTTTGTATTTACAAAATACCCTGCTGCTGCGCCGTCAGATGTGCCATATACTCCATATTGACCACCTTCAAACGAACCACCGTAACCAAATCCTGTTGCTGGTTTACATATCCCACGCACACCTATTGCATTAACATTTGCACCAGGTACATTTTGAGCATTTAGCGCTGCAGAAGTTGCCGTTAGTCCCCCAGTTGCATAAGCATGAACACCACATCTGTTACCAGAGCCAATGATACCTGCACCAAGACCTCCATAAGGGCTTCCCCATATACTTACGTTTCTGAGACCTCTAATAGCAGTAAATGTATTTGGAGCTTCAGAATTATTATTTTCTACATAAAGACCCGGTTCACCTGTGCCTGCTTCATAAACTCTGTAATAACTAGATCCTGCGTCTCCAAAATCGGTTGGATATAAATAATTACCTGCATCAGTCCAGTCATCTGCAGCATCAGATCCCGATGGTCCTGTGGGTCCTGTTGCTCCGTCTGAACCGTCTGAACCATCTGCGCCTGCTATTCCTGTAGGTCCTGTTGCACCGTCTGAACCATCTGAACCATCTGCGCCTGCTACTCCTGTGGGTCCTGTTGCTCCGTCTGAACCATCTGAACCGTCTGCGCCTGCTACTCCTGTGGGTCCTGTTGCTCCGTCTGAACCATCTGAACCGTCTGCGCCTGCTACTCCTGTGGGTCCTGTTGCTCCGTCTGAACCATCTG
>CAZOSY010000025.1:0-17694 GCA_964582565.1 uncultured Bacteroidales bacterium
AGGAGTTCCAATAGTTTTATGGGATTGGGATTTTGGCGATGGTAATACCTCAACAAATCAAAATCCTTATAATCTTTATTTGTTTTCAGGAAATTATAATGTTTCATTAATTATAGCTAATGCCAATGGATGCAGAGATACAATAACAAAGAATGTTATTGTTGATTCATTACCTGTTTCTATCTTTGATTATACAGAAGTATGCTTAAATGATACAACATATTTTACTGATTTATCTGATGGTTCAGGAGTTCCAATAGTTTTATGGGATTGGGATTTTGGCGATGGTAATACCTCAACAAATCAAAATCCTTATAATCTTTATTTGTTTTCAGGAAATTATAATGTTTCATTAATTATAGCTAATGCCAATGGATGCAGAGATACAATAACAAAGAATGTGATTGTTGATTCATTGCCTGTAGCAGGATTTGTTGCAGATACTGTTTGTTTGGGCTATCAGACAAGTTTTACAGATACCTCATTAAGTTTTGGCAGTCCTAATATTTCGTGGGATTGGGATTTTGGCGATGGCGGGACATCAACAGAGCAAAATCCTGTTCATATATTTACGATACCTGGTTTACATACAGTACAATTGGTTGTAACGAATCAAGATGGATGTAATGATATTGCTGCAAATACTGTAGTTGTTGATTCATTACCTGTACCTAATTTTAGTTATACAGAAGTATGCTTAAATGATACAACATATTTTACAGATATGTCTGATGGTTCAGGAGTTCCAATAGTTTCGTGGCTATGGGATTTTGGTGATGGTAATACTTCAACAAATCAAAATTCTTGTAATTTATATTTAACACCAGGAAATCATAGTGTTTCACTAATTGTATTTAATTCAAATGGATGCACAGATATAATAATAAAAAATATTGTTGTGGATTCCTTACCTATTCCTGATTTTAGTTATGAATATACTTGTTTGGGTGATATAACACATTTTACAGATATGTCTGATGGTGCCGGAGCATTAGTAGTTTTATGGGATTGGAACTTTGGTGATGGTAATACATCAACGGTTTGGAATCCTTCACATTTATATTTAACAGAAAATGATTATAATGTTTCGTTAGTAGTAGTTAATTCTAATGGTTGTATTGATTCTATAACCAAGATTGTTACAATTGATTCTTTACCTGCTGCAGGTTTTGTTGCAGATACTGTTTGTTTAGGAGAATATACGACTTTTACAGATACCTCGTTAAGTTTTGGCAGTTCAAATATTTTATGGGATTGGGATTTTGGCGATGGTGATACATCAATAGTTCAAAATCCTGTTCATATATTTACAACACCTGGCTCACATACAGTCCAGTTAATAGTAACAAATCATAATGGTTGTAAGGATACTGCTGTAAATACTGTTGTTATTGATTCATTGCCTGTTGCAGGATTTGTTGCAGATACTGTTTGTTTAGGGGTATATACGACTTTTACAGATACCTCATTAAGTTTTGGTAGCCCTAATGTTTCATGGGATTGGGATTTTGGCGATGGCGGGACATCAACAGAGCAAAATCCTTCTAATTTATATTTAAGTTCCGGATTATATTCAGTACAATTAATTGCAACAAATCAAAATGGTTGTAAGGATACAATTATAAAAAATGTTATTGTTGACTCTTTACCTGTGCCTGACTTTAGTTATGCATCTGTTTGTTTCGGAGACACGACATATTTCACTGATATGTCTGATGGTGCAGGGGCATTAGTAATCTCATGGAATTGGGATTTTGGCGATGGAGATACTTCATCAGTTCAGAATCCTTCACATTTATATTCATCAGTAGGGGATTATAATGTTTTGTTAATAGTAGTTAATTCTAATGGTTGTGTTGATTCAATAACAAAAAATGTAAGTATTTATCCTTATCCTGTTGCTAATTTTTCTTTTACTCCGGCAAATGGATGTGAGCCATTAACAGTTCAGTTTACGGATTTCTCAATATATGTTAATGATTATTATTGGGATTTTGGTGATAGCACAATATCTACCGAGCAGAATCCTTTACATATTTATCAGGATGATGGTATTTATTCAGTAACATTATATGTTGTTGGAGATGGTGGTTGTAGTGATACATTATTTTTTCAGGATACTATTACTGTTTATCCTAATCCTAATGCTGATTTTGATTATCAGAATGTTCATAATCCTCCGCCTAATAACGGAACTATTCAGTTTACGAATTTAACGACAGGTGCTATTATTTATGACTGGGATTTAGGAGATGGTACTACATCAACAGAAGTAGATCCAAATCACAGATATGATATGTATGGTACATATTTGGTAACACTTATAGCAACGACAGAATATGGATGTAAGGATACTGTTGAAAAAGAGATTGGTGTAGATTTTTTTAAGGGCTTATTTGTTCCAAATGCTTTTTGTCCAACAAGTCCTTATCCGGAAGTTCAGAAATTTATACCTAAAGGATTTGGTATAAAGGAATATCATATAGTGATATATGATACATGGGGAAATTTGTTGTGGGAATCTTCTAAACTTATAGATACAGAACCGGCTGAGAGTTGGGATGGGTATTATAATGGTAAATTGTTGTCTCCTGATGTATATGTTTGGAAAGTAAGGGCAACATTTTATGACGAAAGCACATGGAAGGGAAAAAAATATGATAATGGTGTTTACAGAAAATCAGGCACTGTTACAATTGTAAAATAATTTGAAATATAAATTTATAGGTTAAAAAGTTTGTGATTTATATTATAACCAATGGGTTAACCCGTTGGTTATTAATTTTTTAGTATATTAGTATAATAGTAAAGTTGCTTCAAATTTAATTTTATATATAATTTAGTATTAGTGTCCAATTAGAAATGAAATTAGAATTAATCTCATAATATTTAGAAACGACTTTATTTGAATTTTTAAATTTGGTCGGATACTAGTGATAATTTAGATTAGAGTAAAAAGAACAAAGATATTATGTGTAATAATAGAAGAGTAAAAATATTGGTTTTTGTTATACTACAACTTATATTTTTTAATATATTTGTTAAGGCACAGGATCCTAATTTTTCCCAGTTTTATTATAATCCGTTATATTATAATCCTGCTTATACAGGCATTACTTCAGGATTAAATGTAAGATTTAATTACAGGTCTTTATGGACTCGTGTTCCAAGTGCTTTTAATACTTATAATTTTAGTTTAGATGTTGAGGATTTAAAAATAGGTGGCTTAGGTATTATTGGTATATCTGATGTTGAGGGCGAAGGACTTGTTAAGAATACTACAGGAGGCATACTTTATTCTCACCGTTTAATAATCATACCACGTACTATGTTTATACAGGGTGGATTTATGGCGTCTTATGTGCAGAGAAGTATTGATTGGGGTAAATTAGAGTTTAGTGACCAATTTGATAAGATTATGGGTAAGATTTATCCTACATCATTTTATCATCCTCCCAATAGTGCGATAACAGGATATTTTGATTTTAGTTCAGGATTTGTTATAAGATATTCAAAGAATAAACGCGGTAAAAAAAATGCTATTCATACAATCGGTGTATCAGTTCATCATTTAACACAGCCGGATAATTCTTTTTTTAAAACAGGTGATACACATCTTCCTTTAAAAGAAGTTGCTCATGCAAATACTGAAATACCATTTAATAATATTATATGTGCACCTGCATTAATTTATGAGCATCAGGATAAATTACAGACAGTTACGATAGGAATGAATGTCTTTAAAGATCCTATATATATAGGTTTATGGACTAGAAATAAAAACTTTTTGATGAGTGCAAAGAAGTATGATGCTGTAATAATTATGCTCGGAATAAATAAAAAAATCAATGATAATTCTCGTATCAGGATAGGATATAGCTATGATATAACTATTTCAAAGCTTGGCTTGGAAACTACCCGTGGTTCACATGAAATTTCTATGAATTTGGAATTTGGAAAATTTATTTTAATAGATAGAAAAGGTTCTTTTGTCAGGAAAAAGAAATCTTTTATATGTCCTATGTTTTAGTAATATTTTAGTTGTTATTTACCTCTTGGTTCGCCTAAAGTGAATTAATTTACTTTTAATTTATGAACTTAACGAACTTCTCATGAACAAAGTGAATAATTCGTGGCAAATAAAATTATTTACAGAATAAACCTCCACAAAAAAAATGATTAAAAATTATGAATTATGAAATTCAAAATATTTAAAATGAACTAAAACATGTGCTGAACTCGTTTCAGTATACTTAGAATTAAAAATGCTTACAAGTTATTAAATTTCAAAATGGTTATACGGTTAATCAATCAATGACAACAAATGACTAATAATATAAACGACTAAATATCAGCCAATTACAAAAACATAAATGCCGTAGAATGCCTATCCAACGGTATAAACAGATGAGAAAAATTATAATTTTAATTGCTTTATACTCTTCCATACATTTATCTGCACAAAATCTTGTCCAAAATCCCGGATTTGAAGACAGCTTAAACATCTGGTGGTATTCTTCTGATATCCCATCAGCAACCCAGTTCATTATTGACCATAGCGAGATGCATACAGATTTGTCCCCAACTTTTGAACTTGACCCGAAAAACTACACAGTGCTCAAAATAAATTTTTGGCAAAAACATTTAAAACATCTTGCTATAAATTTATTTTACATAATTTTGCGCTTTTAAATTAAAAAAAATATCACTATTGTATCAGTATTATATAAAATGAGAATATTATTAACAATTTTTTTAAGTGTTTATATACAGACACTCATTTTTGCACAAGTTAATGAGCAAAATGAAACAGGAACACCTTTAATAAAAAATTATACAACAAAAGAGTATAAGGCATATTCACAAAATTGGGCAGTAGTTCAGGACAAAAGAGGTGTGATGTATTTTGCAAATGGAGATGGAGTACTGGAATATGATGGCGTAAAATGGAGATTAATTGCTCTGCCAAAAAATCATACTGCCAAAGCATTAGCCATAGATAACAATGATGTTATTTATGTGGGCTCAAAATCCGAATTAGGATATTTATTTCCATGTATAAACGGAGAAATGAAATACGTCTCTTTATTAAATAAAATCCCTGGAGAGTATAAAAATTTTAATATTCAAAAAATATATACAAGCAATAAATATGTTTATTTTATCTCTTATGATAAATTATTTAAATGGAATGGCAAAAATTTTGAAATATTAAAAATAGGTCCTTGTTATTGCTATATCGTTGATAATAACATTTATGTATGGAAAAAAAATGTAGGATTAAAAATTTTATATAATGATAAACTAATTTCTGTTTATAAAGGAAAACAATTTGCCAATATGATTATTATATCAATGCTGGCTTATAAAAAAAACAGAATTCTAATTACCACAAGAAACAATGGAATGTTCTTAATAAATAAAGTTGATTATAAATCAGCAAGAAAAAATCTAAATATTGTTAAATTTCCTACACAAGTTGATGATTTTATTAAAAAAAACAGATTGATTTATGCAATAACATTAAAAAATGGTGATTTTGCTTTTGCTACACACGGAGGAGGCACTGTAATTATTAATGATAAAGGTAATTTGATACAAACCTTAAATACAGAAAAAGGTATTCAAAATGATACACATTATTTTATAGCTCAGAATAATCAACAATCTTTATGGTTTGCTATGGATAATGGAATATCTAAAGCTGAAATAAATTCCCCTTTAAGCTTTTGGGATGAAGCATCAGGACTAAAAGGTGCTGTCCTGTCTGTTATAAGATATAATAATATAATATATGTTGCTACATGGCAAGGCGTTTATTATATTAATGTTGGTAAATCAAGTAAAAAATATAAAAGTGATTTTTTAAATTTTAGGCATATTCAGGGAATATCAACCCGTTGCTGGAGTTTCTTAGTTATTAAAAATATTTATGATAAAACAAAAAGTAAGTTGTTAGCATCTGGCTCTGATGGAATATATGAAATAAAAAATGGTAAAAGCAAACTAATTTGTAAAGGTGTATTTACTGAAATATATCAGTCCGCAAAAAACCCTTCAGTAATATATGCTGCAAAAGAAGATGGTCTGTCAATAATAAATGTTGAATACACAAAAAATGATATTTTGATATTTGATAATCATAACAAATTAAAAGAAATAAATGAAGAAATAATTGAAATTGAAGAAGATAACTCAGGACAAATTTGGCTTGGAACAAGATTTAATGGTATTTTTGTTTTAGACCAAATATCAAAAATAGCGAAACAAAAAAGTGATACAAGCTCAATTATTAAACATAATTATATAATAACCCGCTTTAATGATAAAAATGGACTGCCGGCAACAGAACTCCTGTTTATAAACCGTATCAGAAATAAATTAATTTTTATCTATGAACATGGATTATACCATTTTGTTCAGGATAGCACAAAAAACAAGTCAATTTCAGGTAAATTTGTTAAAGATACTACACTTAATTCTATTATTCCTGAATCATTTTATATAAATATTCTTTTTGAAGATAAAAAAGCAAATATCTGGATGCAAACGTCTTCAAAAAAAATAGGAAAAAAAATAATAGGAAATGCCACAATACAAAACAATAATACTTATCTGTTTAATACTACTGCTTTTAAACCAATGCCTCAAACAGAACTATGGACTATCTATCCCGAAGATAATGGCATTACATGGTTTGGCGGTGATGATGGATTGTTTAGATATGATGGCAGAAAAAAATATGAATATAAACAAACATTTTATACTCTTATAAGAAAAGTATATACCACTGAAAATGACTCTGTTGTATTTGGAGGAGTTTATTATGACACTAATTATGATAGTACTTTTATTAAAAGAACATTTTTAACTCAACCCGAACATTTAAAACCAATCCTGAAATATTCATATAATTCTATTAACTTTGAATATGCTGCACCAAATTTTTATCATGAAGCATCAAATCAATATAAGTATTTTTTGCAGGGCTTTGATAAACACTGGTCATCATGGTCTTTTGAAACAAAAAAAGAATACACAAATCTGCCTTTTGGAGATTACAAATTCTATGTAAAAGCCAAAAATATTTTTGATGTTGAAAGTCCTGATGCTATCTATGAATTTTCAATATTACCACCTTGGTATAGAACTATTTGGGCTTATATTATATATGTCTTATTAATTGCTTTTATATTATTTATTATTATAAAATACAGTACTATAAGATTACGAAAAGCCAAAATAAGATTAGAAAAAATTATAAAAGACAGAACAAAAGAAATACAAAAAGAAAGAGAAAAATCTGACAAACTATTATTGAATATTTTACCAAAACAAATTGCTAATGAACTAAAAACTAATGGTTATGCAAAAACTAAAGAGTATAAAATGGTAACTGTGATGTTTGCCGATTTTAAAGAATTTACAAAAATATCAGAAGAGATAACTTCACAGGAACTTATAAAAAAATTAGACAGAGCTTTTAAATATTTTGATAAATTATGTATAAAATATAAACTTGAAAAAATAAAAACAATAGGCGATGCTTATATGTGTGCCGGTGGCATACCAAAAAAAAATAAAACAAATCCTGTTGATGTTATACTGGCAGCATTTGATATGCAGGAATTTATGATAAAACTCCAAAAAAAACAAAAAGAAAAACACGAAAGAATATGGCAGTTAAGAATAGGAATTCATAATGGAGAAGCTATTGCAGGTGTTGTAGGTAAAATAAAATTTGCTTACGATATATGGGGCGATACTGTTAATATTGCAAGCAGAATGGAATCTTCAGGTCAAGCTGATAAAATTAATATATCAGGCGTAACTTATGAATATATTAAAGATTTTTTTGATTGCTCTTACAGAGGAAAAATATATGCAAAAAATAAAGGCGAAATAGATATGTATTTTGTTAACAGAATAAAAAAAGATTTATCTAAAGATAGAAAAGGAATAATACCCAACACTTTATTTGAAAAGAAATATAATAAAATTGCTAATAAATAGTTACTATATTCAAAAAAAATTTGTTTGCCAATGTGAATTAAAAATATAAGGCTAATTTATCCCGTTTGATTTTTTTATCCAACAGGGATAACGAAGATTGATTATGATAAATGCGTATAAAAAAATCTGCAGTGTTTAAATTTAGTTATGCTGTATTTAAAATAAATAAGAACAATAACCTTAAAAAAATATGAAATTTGCAAAAGTCAAAAAATTTATCCTTGATAAATTAAAAAAAGAATTAAAACCTAATCTTTATTATCACGGAGTTCATCATACTATTGATGTATTGGAAGCTAGTAAAAGAATTGCAAAAATGGAAAATATAAATGGAACCGAACTAACATTACTAAAAACAGCTGCTCTGTTTCATGATATAGGATTCCTGATAAAATATAAAAGTAATGAACAGGAATCTGCTAAAATAGCCAAAGAAATATTACCGGATTTTGATTATAAGTCCAATGAAATTAATAGAATTTGTAATATGGTTCTTTCAACTAAAATTCCTCAAAGTCCCAAAACTTTATTAGATAAAATTTTGTGTGATGCTGACCTTGACTATTTAGGAAGAGATGACTTTTTTATAGTAGGGCAAAAATTACATCGCGAATGGAATGAATATGGAATAAAATGCTCTCTCAAACAATGGTATATGCAGCAAGTAGACTTTATTACTAATCATAAATATTTTACTGAATCAGAAATCTCTTTGAGATATAATAAAAAAATGTTACATTTATCACAAATTAAAGAACTTTTAAATATAAAATAATTAGTTTAATTTATTTTTTTTACTTTTGCAAAAAACAAAATTTCCTATTCTTTTAACTTTATATAAAAATAAACATGAAAATAAAAGAAAATATTATATTGTTACCTTTTGACTTTACTGATGTTGCTACATCAGTTGCCAATCATGCTGCAGGAATAGCCAAATTGTTAAATTACGAAATTTGCCTGCTGCATATAATTAACAAGGATACAAAAACAGAGTTGAAAAAGGGAAAACTCGGTATAGAAACTGTTTTTGACAAACTAAAAACTATATCTTCTGATATTGAAGCTAAACACAATGTTAAAACAAGTTTTATCAGCAGACAAGGTAGTATATTTACTGCTATTGGTGACGTTGCAAAAGAAATAGGTGCTAACATTGTAATTCTTCCAACACATGGCAGAAAAGGAATTCAGCATGTTGTAGGAAGCTATGCTTTTAAAGTTGTTACAAGTTCTCCTGTGCCTGTTATAGTTGTAAAAAAAGATGCTAAATGGAATGGATATAAAAATATAGTTCTGCCTTTAGATGCTTCTTTGGAATCAAAACAAAAAGTTAAATGGGCTATTTATATTGCAAGCAAATTTAACTCTACTATCAATATTATAGTAATTAATGAACCGGATTCCATTCTG
The DNA here is from genome assembly GCA_964582565.1 of uncultured Bacteroidales bacterium. Taxonomy (GTDB): domain Bacteria; phylum Bacteroidota; class Bacteroidia; order Bacteroidales; family CAZZDX01; genus CAZZDX01. The sequence continues at coordinate 9,427 of CAZOSY010000025.1, forward strand.
AAAACTAAAGTTGATAAAAATACAGAACAAATAAAAAAAGTGTTAAAAGAAAATAATATATCTTATACAATAAAATTAGCTGATAAAAAAGCAACAAACTTTTCTAAACAGGTTATGGAATATAGTAATAAAATAAATGCTGATTTAGTTACTATAATGACAAAAACAACTGATAAACTTATACCTGACTTCATACTTACTACATGGGCAGAACGAATAATCGCGGAATCCAAAATACCTGTTATGTGTATAAATCCTTTGGATGTTTATTTTATTATTACAGGTCATACTTAATAGATAAATAATTTTTTAAACCATAAGGTTATTTTCTTAATAAAGGAATACTTAACTTTTTCCAAAGTTTTATATATTATAAGTATATAATTAATTCATAATCAACCATATAAGTTTTTTAAACTTATTTTGAATTATTATCCGCCTCAGGCGGATAATAATTCAGGTTATATAAAATACTATAAAAAAAATGAATAATATAATCAATAAAATAAAACAGTTTTTGAAAACATCTTTAATTGGTGGCGTTGTGGTTATTCTGCCAATAGCTGTATTAATCGGAGTGTTTGGCTGGATTTTTACTTTTGTTAGTAAAAGAATTGAACCTCTTACAAATTATGTTGTTCTGAAATATGATTTACAGGAATTTATTGCAAGTATTATTGCTATTGCTTTGATATTAGCTCTTTGTTTTGTTATAGGAGCTGTTGTAAGAACAAATCTTGGTAAATATTTATACCAATTTATTGACTATAATTTATTATCAAAAATTCCCGGATTTAAATTAATCAGAGAGACAACAACACAACTTATTGGAAAAAACAAAACTCTTTTCTCTGCTGTTGCATTGATTAATCCCTTTGAAAATGATACTTTATTAACAGGTTTTATTACAGATAAAAATTCTGATGCTGACTATTATACTGTCTTTATACCAACAGGACCAAATCCAACATCAGGTAATATAATGCATATAAAATCACAATTTGTACATATAATAGATATTTCTGTAGAACAGGCAATGAAAACAATTATAAGCTGTGGAGCAGGAACAGATAAATTAATGCAATTATATAATAAAGAATTGAAAAAAACTAAATAAAATTCATATCTAAATTTTTTTAAACTTCAAACATCAAACGTCAAAATTAAAAAAATCAACATGATTCCTGAACAAGCCCAAAATCGTATCAGGCAATTAACAAAACAGATAAGAGAACATAATTACAACTATTATGTTTTGTCAAATCCTGTGATAAGTGATTATGACTTTGATATGCTCCTTGAAGAATTAATAAAACTGGAAAAAGAATATCCTGAATTTTCCAAACCTGATTCTCCTGCACAAAGAGTGGGTGGCGAAATAGCAAAAGAATTTAAACATCTCAAACATAAATACCCTACGCTCTCTCTCGGAAATACTTATTCCAGACAAGAACTTATTGACTTTGACGAGAGAGTAAAAAAAATTACAGGCACAGATGTAGAATATGTTTGCGAACTGAAATATGATGGATTATCTGTTAGCTTAACTTATATTAACGGATACTTAAAACAGGCAGCTACAAGAGGCGATGGCATTCAGGGCGATGATGTTACTGCTAATGTTAAAACAATAAAAAGTATTCCTTTAAAACTGCGAGGCAATGATTATGCTTATGAATTTGTAATGCGCGGAGAAGTTTATATCTCTCATAATGACTTTGAAAAGATGAACCAAGAACGAACTGATATTGGAGAAACACCTTTTGCAAATCCTCGTAATGCCGCTTCAGGAAGTTTGAAAATGCTAAATTCTGCCGAAGTTGCCAAGCGACCTCTAAACTGCTTCTTATACTTTATACTTAGTGAAAACTTACCTTTTGACACGCATTATGAAAATCTTATTAAAGCAAAAAAATGGGGATTTAGAATCTCTGACCATATTACTAAATGCAAAAATATTAATCAAATATTTGACTTTATTAATTTTTGGGACAAAGCAAGAAATGATTTACCTTTTGACATTGACGGCGTAGTTATAAAAGTGAACTCTCTTAAACAGCAAAAAAATCTTGGCTTTACAGCAAAAAATCCCCGCTGGGCTATTGCATATAAATTTAAAGCCGAAAGAGTTGAGACAAAACTGCTGTCAATAAGCTATCAGGTTGGAAGAACAGGAGCTATAACACCGGTTGCCAATCTTAAACCAATACAATTGGCAGGAACAACAGTAAAAAGAGCTTCTTTGCATAATGCTGATATTATTAAGAAATTAGATGTCAGAATAAATGATATGGTTTATGTTGAAAAAGGCGGAGAGATTATACCTAAAATTGTTGGAGTTGATTTTTCGCAAAGACCCAAAGATTCTGTGCCTGTAAAATATAAAGAATATTGCCCCGAATGTAAAACACCTTTGATAAGAAAACAAGATGAAGTAAAACATTTTTGCCCTAATGAATTTGGCTGTGCTCCGCAGATAAAAGGTAAAATAGAACATTTTATAAGTCATAATGCTATGAATATTGATAGCTTAGGACAAGGGAAAATAGAAATTCTCTATGCTCATAACTTAATAAATAATATAGCTGATTTATATGACTTAAAATATGAACAATTGATAAATCTTGAAAAAAAATTTGTAAATCAGGATACGGAAAAGACAAGAATTGTAAGATTTAAAGAAAAAACAGTAGATAATATTCTTAAAGGCATAGAAAAATCAAAACAGGTTGCCTTTGACAGAGTGCTTTTTGCCATTGGAATAAGATATGTAGGAGCAACAGTTGCAAAAAAATTAGCAAACCATTACAAAAATATAGATAATCTTTCTTCTGCAACACTGGAACAATTAATAAGTGTTGATGAAATAGGAGAGAAGATAGCACAAAGCATAATTGATTATTTTAAAGAACATAGAAACAGAACAATAATAAAACGACTTAAAGATAATGGAATTCAGTTTGCCATAAAAGAAAAGGCTAATAAATCCGATATCTTACAAGAGAAATCTTTTGTTATATCCGGTCTTTTTGCTCATTTTTCAAGAGATGAACTAAAAAATATCATAGAACAAAACAATGGCAGAAATACAAGTTCGCTCTCTCCTAAAACAGATTTCCTTTTGGCAGGCAAAAATATGGGACCGGCAAAATTAGCTAAAGCTCAGAAACTGAAAATTAAAATCATATCAGAAAAAGAATTTATAAATATGATAACATTAGACGGATAATGCAGCGCCAGTTGGTAATAAAAATTCTGGCTCTATATGGAATATAGTGGGTAATAATTATTTTGATATTATATATTTATGTTGAACTAAACCGCCTTTGACGGTAGTTGTTTTTTTATGCAAAAACCTGTGCTGAACAACGTCATCCTGAACAACGTCACCCTGAACTTGTTTCAGGGTTGTTTCAATATCGTTTCAGTGCTTGTTTCAGTATTCAGTTTTTTGCTTTTAATCAAAAAAAAAATAATTATTTACTTTATGTCAATTTTTTATGTATTTTTGAATACTGAAATGAATTCAGCACAGGTTTTCGCATAAAACACTATTACGTTACCAGCAAGGCATAGAAAACTGAATTACAAACTTGACAAGAAAGAAAATATTTTGACAACGAAATACGACATAGAAATTATGACTGGATAGAAAGATTTAGTTTTTTGCTCCCAAATAATAAAAGATATTATTTGTATGGCACCTATCCATCCTATACAAAAATAACCACCATAAATAATGATTAAGGCAAGTAAAATAAATCATCGTGGGCGAGAACGACTTAAACTCGATTTTCCTTACAATACAGACATTTCAAATAAAATTAAACAAATTAAAAATGCTGCATGGAGCAAAACCCAACGTGCCTGGCATATCCCATTTACAAAAGAAGCTTTTGAGGAGTTAAAAAAAATGTTTCCAGATATTGTGTTTCCTCAATATCAGGAAAAGAAATCTGAAATATATGAAACAAAACCAGAAGCAATAAAACCACCTGAAATAAAAACCGTAAAACAAAACATCAAGGACGACAGGAATTGCATTAAAATTGAAGTAATTGGCAGGAAAATCATCCTGAAAATGCCAAAGAATGACAGAGATATTAAGTTCATTAACACATTAAAGTACAGTCGGTGGGATGGGCGTATGTTTTGTTGGGAAATACCCAATTATCCAGGCAATCTGGATTTAATTAATGATTACTTTAAAGACAGGATTGATGAATTGGTAATACATGATAAGTTTGACATTAGCATAAATAAGGAAACTCGTATTTTAGGCAACAAAGAAATACTTATAATAAAGACCAAAACAGGGCGGTTGAAGCTTATTTTTGGGTTTGACAATGACTTGAGAAAACTAATAAAAACTTATCCATATCACAGTTGGGATGCAAAAAACAAATGGTGGACAATTCCTTTCTCGGACAAATACCTAAACGAAATACAAACTCTTTCATCAGCAAAAGGGCTGAAAGTTAGTTATGAAGAAGAGCCGGCAGGAAGTAAGGGCTTGAAAAAAATGAGTGCTTTTGATATTCCAAATTACAGGGAATGTCCGGAAGAAATGATATTAAAATTAAAAGAATTACGCTATAGCGAAAAGACAATAAAGACTTACAAAGGCTTATTTGAAGAGTTTATCAATTATTATCATAAATACGACATCAATAAAATTGAAGAACCTCAAATTATTAGTTTTTTGCGTTTTTTGGTTATGGATAGAAAAGTATCTACATCTTATCAAAATCAAGCAATAAATGCTGTAAAGTTTTATTACGAAAAAGTATTAGGCGGACAGCGAAAATTTTATTTTATAGATAGACCAAAAAAGGAGAGGACATTGCCCACCGTATTGAATGAAGATGAAGTAATACGGCTTTTTGCAGGTGTTGAAAATATTAAACACAAAACTATATTGATGCTGGCATATTCAAGCGGACTGAGACTTGGTGAAATTGTGCGTCTGAAAATAAAAGATATTGACAGAGAACGGATGCAGATTAGAATAGAACAATCCAAAGGAAAGAATGACCGTTATACCAAGCTTTCTATGAGGTTTTTAACAGTATTAGATAAATATTTAGAAGAATACCGTCCAAAAGATTTTCTTTTTGAAGGAGCAAAAGGAGAAGATTATTCGCCAAGCAGCATACAAAATATAATAAAAGCAGCCGTAGAAAAAGCAGGCATACAAAAACGCACCACCATGCATACTTTACGTCATACCTTTGCTACTCACTCATTAGAAAATGGAGTTGACCTTCGGTATATTCAAAGTATGTTAGGACACGCAAGCAGTAAAACAACAGAGATATATACACACATCACAACTAAGGGATTTGATCAAATAAAAAGTCCGTTGGATAGTTTGGATTTTTAAAATTTATTGTATATTTCTCCTGAAAAAAAACTTTTTTTATATATATGTGTAATAAAATTATTTCATATATTTGCATAATATCAATGATGGGGTTTAAAAAAAGAGCAATTAATATGAAAAAAGGCAGAAAGCGTAAGGAAAAACCGTTGGGGATGGATTTTGTAATGATTATCAGGTTCTTAACAAATAATTGAAGGGATAACTAATTAAAAAATAACCACCATTGTGGTGGTTACACAATCGTTACCAACAAGCCAAAAATGACAACTTAATGACAGCAAAAAGCATAAGTATAAGAATAAGTATTTTGATACTTCTTATGGTTATAGTAATTGGAAAGATATTTTCAAACTCACTTGTTACTAACTGCGAAATTAGTGGTATAGTAAAAGACAGCATAACAGGAGAAGGATTACCTTTTGCTTCGATTCAAATAATATCTCAAAATGATTCAAAAATAACAAAAGGAGTAATTACAGATGTAAACGGAAATTATACCATTAGGAATATTGTACCTGGGAAATATAAGTTAATAGCTTCGTATATGGGGTACAATCAGAATGAAACAATAATTGATATTCAGGCAAAAAAAAGTAAACATAATTTCCTCCTTCTACAAAAAAGTTTTTCATTATCAGAAATAGAGATTTCAGCAGAAAAAAATCTTATTGAAAAGAACATTGAAAAAACAACTGTAAATGTTGCTAAAAACACAACACTTACAGGAGGAACTGCTATTGATGTTATGCAAACACTGCCTTCAGTGGATGTAGATATTGATGGGAATATTAATTATCGAGGTAGCGATAAGGTAATAATTTTATTGAATGGCGAAAAATCAGAACTTGTAAAATCGCTTGACCAAATACCTGCTAACCAAATAGAAAGAGTGGAACTAATTAATAATCCATCAGCTAAATATGAAGCCGAAGGTATGTCCGGCATTATCAACATAGTTTTAAAATCAGGTAAAGCAGGAAAAAATAAAACAACCATAATGATAAATGCCGGGTATTCCGAGATAGTGGGTGGTAATGCCGGGTATTCAGGAATGACTAGTAAAACCTGTTTTTTTGTTAATGCCGGAATTAAACACAACACTAGATTTCAAATAAAAGAACATTTACGTGAAAATTATGAAAACCCAAACGCTTACAATTATTATCAGTACGACAGGCAGGATGAGAACCTTAATGATGCATTTATAAATTCAAACTTTGAATATGCGATTAATAAAAAACAAAAAATCGGTATTTCTTTTATCGGGTCGAAAAAGTTCAATAATGCCAACAGGCAAATAAATTATGAAACACTGACTAAAATGGGACAAAAACAAACCGAATCCCTAAAAGAAATTTATATAGATTTAAATAATTACACAATTGATGTAAATCTAAATTACAGATATAACTTTAATAAAGGACGGTTTTTAACTTCAAAAATTCATTATTCACTGTTTGACCAATTGTATGAAATGAACAATACATTTTACCCTGAATTAACAAGTGAAAATACTGAATTACAAAATACTTATTCTAAACAAATCAATAAAGAAACAGATTTTTCATTAGATTATGTTCACCCTTTTAATGACTCAATTCTGTTTGAAACAGGTTATAATTTTAGTGCAAAAGACCTGTTGAATGATTTTAATTCTAACAGTTATAATAATAATTCAGGGGAATGGATTGATGATCCGGCTTTGGCGAATGAATTCAATTATCTTCAACTGATAAATGCGGTTTATTTTAACTTAAATGCCAGATTAAAATATTTTGAAATTCAAGCAGGCCTCAGGAGTGAACACACAACAAATTCGCAAAACAACAATAATAATAGTGAATACATTGATTTTTTCCATTCCATTAATTTGTCCCGGAAGTTAAATAAGCATTTTACTGTTTTTGCAGGATACAATCGCAGGATAAATCGCCCGACTATAAAAATGCTGAATCCTTTTTCTGATGAATACGCGGATTTATTAAACATGAATAAAGGGAATCCTGATTTAAAGCCAGAATATGTTAATTCCTTTGAAATTGGGAACCGTTTTGTTTATCGTAAACTTTCAGGCTTGAGTTCTGTCTATTTCCGCAATATTGACCAAGCTATTTCAAGATTAAAATCAGCTTCAAATGACAGTGCCCTATTTGGTACATTTATAAACCTAGATAAAGCAAAATTAATAGGTGGTGAAATTGTATTAACGTATAAACCTTATGAATGGTGGAATATAAATTCAAGTAGTAATATCTTTTATACTAATTTATCAGGTGAATATGGTAATAACCTTTTTAATAACAGTAAAACCGGTTGGAATCTGAGTATATCAAACAATTTCAAACTTCCGGAAAACTTTGGTTTTCAATTGTCAGGTTATTACAGATCAAAATTGCCATCTGTAATGGGAACTTACAAAGAACGGTACTATGTTGATTTAGCTATTAATAAGAAGATATTAAAAAGCAAAGCCCAACTGATTTTTAAAATCTCGGATATTTTTAATACATACAAATTTGGACTTGACCTTGATGTCATTGATGATAATAATTACCGATATAGCCAGACCAATAGAAAGAAGAATGAATCTCGTTATTTCATATTGAGTTTTATTTATAATATTAATGCCAAAGAACAACAAAAGAAAAATCAAAAAGAGAATTTCTTTTTAGATGGTTTTGATAAATAGAAAATTAAAAATGGCCAGTTGGTAACATGGTATATAGTTAATTGGCGAAATAGTGGTTTGCGAAAGTTTTGTACTTTTATTCAACGTAATTTGTAACTTGATAAGAAAGAACTTTAAAATCGCCAACTAACCATATACCAGGACCGTTACCTGCAATGTTGAAAAGACGACCGTACACAACGACACGTTTTGGCGG
>CAZOSY010000026.1:0-1828 GCA_964582565.1 uncultured Bacteroidales bacterium
ATAAGTATTATTTATTATTTTCTTTTATATCTTTCCTGGGAGGTTTTACTATTCTTGCTTTAATAGTATGTCTTGGCAAGGTAGCAGGAGCAAACCTTTGCCCTATATTTTTAGAAAAAATCGTACCGTTTTCATTAAATTCATCAGCTCTGGTAGCTGTAACTGTCCAGCTAAACTCTACGTTAGAATTTCCTTCCTGTAATTCTATTACATCAAAACCTTGTGCAGTTTTATTAGTAACATAAACACCTTTGCAATTGCCTTCTAACTGAATAAATACTCTTAACGGATAATTTTTGTTAACAAAAATATTTTTTGTAAAAATTGGATCTAAATTAATATGGGCTTTACCATTTAATAATTTACCGGAACCATAATCCATAAATAATATTTCAGGGGCTTCGGGGCATGTCATTGTTACTTTATCATTATTTAATCCATCTACAACTGTATTAACAGTTCCGTTTCCTTCTATTTTTCTGTTTGTTCCTGCTGCTGTAGTTCCTCCTACATAAGCATAAGAGCCATGTTCATTTTCAAAATATCCACCCCAGGTATCATTTCCATCAACAGTAGTAAATCCGCAAACGCCCATAGAATCACCACTAAAAGCTCCGCCAGAGCCACCTGTGAGATAGTATCCACCGATATTGTCACCAGAGCCAAAAATTCCTGTGCCGTTTGATGCTGCATTGTATCCTTTAATGCCAAACCCATCTTGGTTAGATACATAACCAAAAATACCATAGCCATCAGTTGTACTTGCTGAGCCGTAAACGCCATAGTTTGTTCCACCTGCATTTACTGCAGAGCCATAGATTCCGTAATTATTTCCTGTGCCGTTAGCATAACCTTTTACGCCATAATTTGTTCCTGAACCTCCTGATACTCTACCGTAAGCACCGTAATATATCCCGTTTCCGGTAGGTAAAACTTCTGCTTTAATACCATACCAACCACCTTTGAAATAGCCGCCATATCCAAAAAGGTCAGTATTAGCACATTCACCATATACTCCATAATTATCAGCACCAGCTTCAGTACTTTTGAAGTAACCTCCATAAGTAGCCAGGTCTTTATAATAAAAACCATAAATATTATTATCTTCATAAACACGAATGTTACTATTTTCGTTAGGATATACATAAGTTCCTGCGTCTGTCCATTCGCTGCTGCCTCCACCGCTTGTCCAAGGTATCCATGAAATACCATTGTAGTAATACATAGTACTATCGTCGTCATCTAAGTATTGCATTCCTATTGTTGCCCAAGGAGTTGCACCTGATTTTGGACTAAATAATACGCCGGGATAAAATTGTCCACCTGCATCATCAGCATTTCCGTAAACGCCTATTTTTCTCCCTGTTGCTACATCTATTCTTGCAAGATTGCCTTCAGCACCAAAAGCTTCCAGTGTTCCTCTAACAGCAGCACCTCTGGTAGCAGTATTTCCTAATTCTCCTCCTATACCATAGCTTTGTATGCCAGCAGGGGCATTAGCTTTTCCATAAATTCCGAGACTTTCTCCAAAACCGTAAATACCACTACCTGTTGAAGTGTTTTTAAAGTAGCCCGCATAATTACCAACTCCTGCAATATTAGATTCAACATGTAGCTTGTGTAAAGGTGGGTTAATACCGATACCTACTAATCCTCCTGATGTAACTCTGATATTTTCAATATTATTTGTTTTAATAATAAAATCATTTGCATCTTTAGTTCCTATGAAGTATATTGGAGGAGGAACAGTGTCATTACCTGTTAAACTCCATCCGCTTCCAGTACTATCTCCATCTGCACCTGCCGGTCCTGTTGGTCCTACTGCACC
>CAZOSY010000026.1:1928-17557 GCA_964582565.1 uncultured Bacteroidales bacterium
TTGGTCCTATTGGTCCTATTGGTCCCGGTGGTCCTGTTGAAACATCACATAAAGAAATCCATTCTGTTGTTGGTGCTTTGTAAAAGAAAAAACAGCACGAATCTATATCATACACCAACAAACTATTAGAAGATGGATTAACAGGTATAGCTAATCGTTCGATAGTTGACATTCGTGGGACTAAAAGACCTTTATTTGTTGTTTCTAAATCTAATATTGAGTATTGATGAGGTGTAATAGTTCCTATACCTACATTATCCTGAGCTTTTGCCGAAAAAAAAGATGATGTAAAAAGCAAAAAAACCAAAATAATAATCTTTAAAGAAATATGTATTTTTTTCATCTGTTTATATTTTTATATTTAGTTTACCCCGTAAAATAATTTTGCGTATTTATCTCACCTGCCCCGTTGGATATGTTTTTATATCCAACCGGATAAAATCCGCATTAGACGGATATTTCACTAAGAGCAAAATTAAAATCTATGATTTTATTTTACAGGGTGAATTTTTAATTAGTTACCATGTTTCAAACTCTAAACTCAAAACTGTCTTTGGTCATGGATGTTTTATGTATTTATGCCGTTAGACCAGGTAGTTGCCTGACGGCATTTATATTTTTATTGTTCAATTTTAAGATTTAAAAAATACTACAAAAATACTACAAAAACATTACAAAAATACATTTTTTTAAGAAATTATATAAAAAAAAGATTAACTTTACAATGATTTATAAATACAACAGGATAATATCCAACGGTATAAACTCTTCAAAATCTGTGTTTATTTAAATTTAACAGCAACATGCCTATTTCTATTACCAATAATAAGTGCATCGTAATTCTTTTTCTTTATTCTCATTTTTCTGTTTGCTTTTCTCAAAACTTTATTAATTATACTTTTACCTAATATTTGTTTTGCTTTTATCTGAAAAACAACATCATATTTATTTACAGGTTCACATAATGTAAATATAAACTTACCACCTATTCTGTGGGCATGACAATATTTAGCATTTTCATCTGGTTTTTTAAACTTTATTGCAATATCTTTATTTGACCCTTCAATAGCTATTATTCCATCATATTCCATCTTTGCTGAAGCATAATCCTTGGCAGCCATTTCTAATATATAATTCATTGCATATACAAGATTATACTCTTCTACACTTGGTATTGGCAATATTGAATTTATCTTATAAACAATATCATATTTATTTACAGGTTCTGAATTACAAAATACCCATTTACCTCTCATTTTGCTTGCTATAGATAAATTCTTGTCTGTCTTTAAATTTTCATCAACTTGAGAATAAGAAAAATTTGTCATTAAAAAAGTAAAACAAACAATTGATAAAATTTTTAAATTTGTTAGTTTTGTTATCATTATTAAAAATTTTAAGGTAAAAAAAAATAATAAAATTAATTTTAAATCTACAAAGATATATTTTTTTTATTATACAATCAAAATTATTATCCATTAAAATAATTTTATTGATTAAATATTATTTTTATATCAGAAAAAGAAATGAAAAATTTTTATAACTTTGTCAAAATTTTTTTTAATTAAAACATATATAAAATGTTGTTTAATTTTATTTTATTAGGAATAATTGGTGGTCAGGAAATTATAATAATTGCGATAATTTTATTAGTATTATTTGGCGGCAGAAAAATTCCAGAACTAATGAGAGGTCTTGGCAAAGGTATTAAAGAATTTAAAAAAGCATCCTCAACAGATGATAATGAAACATCAAAAAAGCCGGATGATATTTCAGATGAAATTAATGATAAACAAGCACCGAACAAAGACAAAGAAACAAAATGATTATTATACTGTAAAGGTCATAAATTGCGTTTTTGTCAATTTTTACATCTCAATAGGGTTATATGGTTTTATGGTTTTGTTGCTGAATTAACCATTCAACCATAAAACTATTATTCTATTATCATCATAAAAAAACTCGCACAAGTGTAAGAGATTTGGTATTTTTGTTGTTTAAATATAGAGATAAATATGACCGAATTATTAACAATAAAAGAAGCAAGTTTATGGGCAAGTAAACATTTGAACAAAAATGTTACTACCTCTAATATTTCATATCTAATTCAATATGGAAAAATAAAGAAATATGGAAATAATGGCACAACGGCTGTAAATAAATATGATTTAATAAGTTATTACAAAAGTTATAACGGACAACGTGAAACGGATTGGCGAGATAAACTCGGGGAAGATTTAAATTGGGCTTTATCATTTGACAATTTAAAAGAAAAAGATACAACAAAACATGTTCATAGACTACATCCATATAAAGGTAAATTTATACCTCAATTAGTAAAGTATTTTATTGATAACCACACTGATAATTTTAAAAAGGAAACATATTTTAAAAAAGGAGACATTATTTTAGACCCTTTTTCTGGAAGTGGGACTATAATGGTACAAGCCAATGAGTTGGGTATGCACGCAATAGGAATAGATATTTCTGCCTTTAATTCACTTATTGCGAATGTTAAAGTTGATAAAGTAGATTTTCAAGACTTAAACAATGAAGTAAAAAAAATAACTTCTTCTTTAAAGGAATTTATTTCAAAAAATAATAATTGTCAATTTGAAAATGAATTGCTTGAAGAATTGAATATTTTTAACAAAAAATATTTTCCTTCACCTGATTTTAAGATAAAAGTAAGACAGAAAGAAATAAACGAGAAAGAATATGTACCAGAAAAGGAAAAAGAATTTTCTAAGATATTTGATAAGTTACAAGAGAAATACAAACTAAAAATCCTACAAGATAAATCAAGTAATTTCCTTGAAAAGTGGTATCTAGAACCAGTGAAAAGAGAAATAGACTTTGTGTTTGAACAACTTAAAAAAGTTAAAAATCCAAGAACCAAGAAAATAATAACAATTATTTTAAGTAGAACAATAAGGTCTTGCAGAGCAACAACTCATGCAGATTTAGCAACACTAAAAAAACCTGTTACAAAAACATATTATTGCAGTAAACACGGCAAAATCTGTAAACCATTATTTTCGATGCTTTCTTGGTGGGGTAGGTATAGTAAAGATACTGTTAATAGATTTCATGAATTTAACAATTTAAGAACTAATACTTTTCAGCAATGTTTACAAGGTGATTCAAGAAATATTGATATTTTTTCTGAACTATCAAAGAAAAATTCTGAATTCGGAGAATTTGCAAAAAGGCAAAAAATTAAAGGTATCTTTTCAAGTCCACCTTATGTTGGATTAATTGACTATCACGAACAACACGCTTATGCTTATGATTTGTTCGGATTTAAGAGAAATGATGAACTTGAAATAGGACCTTTATACAAAGGACAAGGGCGAGAAGCACGAAATTCATATATTGATGGTATTATAAAAGTATTAATTAACTCAAAACAGTATTTACAAAAGGACTACGATATTTTTCTTGTAGCAAATGATAAATATAATATGTATCCAACAATTGCTGAAAAATCGGGAATGAAAATAGTAAATCAATATAAGAGACCTGTTTTAAATAGAACAGAAAAAAACAAATCAGCTTATGCTGAAATAATATTTCATTTAAAAGCTAAATAATAATGAAAGAAAAATTAATGTTTAAAATATCGGTAGAAGACGCTCAATATTCAGCAGAACAACGTATTGGGAGAAAATTGACAGAAGATGAATTAAACCAAGTTGAAAGATATTTGTATTATGCTTTTGAAGATTGGGGCATAATTTTAAAAGACGCAGTATTAAAAGTTACAGGTGCTAAAGAATTATTACAAAATTAAAACAATATGGCATTATCAAAAGAACAAATACAATTAGTAGAAGATACTATTAGAAATAGTTTACGTAAGAGATTTAAAACTTACAATCCTGAACCAGCTGTAATGCCTTTTCATACGAGATTACTTGGAAAAGATAGACTTGCGCTTTACTCATTCATCCATTCTTTGAATACAAATTTTGGAACAACGATATTTGAACCTGTTGCTGTTTCGCTTGCTTCAGGTAGATTTAAAGTTGCAAAACTTCAAATGAAATCTGGGACAAAGATTAGCGAACAAGCACAATATGAAATTCAAAAAATTATGGATGAATTAACTGCTGCAAATAAGAAACCCGACAAACAAAAAGAGGTTGAAATAATTCGTAAAGTATGCCAAAAAGGAGAAATGCGAACCGTAAAACCTACACGAGTAGATGTTTATCTTGAAAGCAATGACAGTGAAATCTACTAATAAAGGTATAATGACCGTTTAAAGTATAATAATGCCCACTATTAAATCATCAATAAAAAAAAATAAAAAAAATTACTGGGAACATCTTGAAGACCTGCGTTGGTTATTAATTCGTATCTTCTTATCAGTAATAATATTTTCAATTATTGCATTTTTAAATAAAAATTTTGTTTTTAATAACATTTTTTTAGCTCCGAAAGAATCGTGGTTTGTTACCAATCACTTATTATGTGTTTTGTCAAAAATATTATCAGCGCCTGCACTGTGTATTAATAATACAGACATTAAAATAATAAACATAATCCTTTCAGGACAATTTTATATACATGTCTTAATTTCTTTGTTTTGTGGCTTAATACTTGCCTCACCTTATATTATTTGGGATATATGGAATTTCATTAAACCGGCTTTAAACAAAAAAGAAAAAACAAATTCAAAAGGTGCTGTATTAATATGTACTATGCTTTTTTTAATCGGCATCTTATTTAGTTATTTTATTATTGTGCCTCTCACTTTAAATTTTCTCGGCAATTATCATGTAAGCAATCTTGTTGAAAATAATATATCGTTAAGTTCATATATAAACACAATAGTATCAGTAACATTATCTGTTGGATTTGTTTTTGAGACACCTGTTTTAATATTTTTCTTAACAAAAGTTGGAATTATAACACCACAATTAATGCGAAAAAACAGAAAAATTGTGTTTGTTATACTTTTAATCGTGTCTGCAATAATTACTCCGCCTGATGCTTTTAGTCAGATACTTGTATGTATTCCTCTAATTATACTTTATGAAATTAGTATAAATATTTCAAAAAAAGTTTACAGGAAATTAAAAAATTCGTAACTTTGACAAACAGAAATTTTTTAACTTTTGCCATGATTATTAAAACAAAAATAAATTTATTAATATTAATATTATTGTTTGTTACTGCTACTTGTAATTCTCAAAACACACAAAATCAGAAAGTACAAACAAAATCAACAGACAGACAAGCTGTTGTATCAGGGCAATTTTATCCGAGCAATGCTGATGAATTAAAATCAATGCTTAAACAATTATTTTCTTCTGCTTTGCCAAACCAGGGTATAAAAAAGGTATTGGCAATAATTTCGCCTCATGCAGGTTATGTCTTTTCAGGAGAAGTGGCTGCTACAAGTTTTAGCCAGATTGATGTTACAAAAAATTATGAAAATATTTTTATTCTGGGACCAAGCCATTATGTGTCTTTGCAAGGAGCATCAATATATAGCAAAGGTAATTATATTACACCATTGGGAAAGGTTAAAGTGAACACTGAATTAGCAGAAAAACTTATCAAAGAGTATAGTTTTTTTAGTTTTAACAAAGCTGCGCATCTGTATGAACATAGCATTGAAGTGCAGCTTCCTTTTTTGCAATACATTATGCAAAAAGATTATCAAATTGTGCCTGTTGTAATTGGCTCGCAAGACCAAGAAACTCTTAAAAAAATTGCACATGCTTTATCACCTTATTTTAACTCAAAAAATCTTTTTATCATAAGTACTGATTTTTCTCATTATCCAGGTTATGACGATGCTAAAATAGTTGATAAACGAACTGTTAATGCCATAAAAACAAATTCTTCCGAGGCCTTACTTAACACTTTGCAGTCAAATGCAGAAAGAAACACTCCGAATTTAGTAACAAGTCTTTGTGGAAGAGCTGCTGTTCTTACACTTTTATATATGACAGAAAATGAGCCAGATATTTTAATTACTCCTGTTCAATACAAAAATTCAGGAGATACAAAATATGGAGATAAAAATAAAGTTGTTGGATATAACTCAATAATTTTTTCTTTTAATAAAAAAAAAACAATGAAAAACAATGAATTTAATTTAACTAAAAAAGACAAAAAGGACTTGCTTTATATTGCCCGGTTCACTATTGAACAATATATAAACAATAACAAGATTCCTGAAATTGATGCTGCAAATTTCTCAAAAACATTAATGACAAACTGTGGAGCATTTGTTACTTTACATAAAAATGGTGCTTTGAGAGGATGTATAGGAAGGTTTGATGCTAGTGAGCCTATTTATAAAGTTATACAGGAAATGGCTATTTCATCTTCAACACAGGACTATCGTTTTAACAGGGTAACATCAAAAGAAGTCAGTGAATTGGAAATTGAAATATCTGTTTTAACTCCTATGAAGAAAATCAAATCTGTTGATGAAATTCAATTAGGTAAGCATGGTATTTATATTAAAAAAGGATTTGCTTCCGGCACTTTTTTGCCACAGGTGGCTGATGAAACACATTGGACCAAAGAAGAATTTCTTGGACATTGTGCCCGTGATAAAGCCGGTATTGGCTGGGATGGATGGAAAGATGCTGATATTTATACTTATGAAGCAATTGTATTTAGCGAAAAAGATTTTAAATAATTAAATTGCCACAGATTACTCATAATATTATTTGTTTTTAAAGGTGTTCGTGAGATCACTTCGTTAAGTTCACAGATTAAAATATGAAATATTCTGATAAGAAATCTCCTTTACAAAAAGAAACTTATCAAATCATAGGAATATGTATGGATATACATCGTATATTAGGAAAGGGTTTGTTAGAAATAGTATATAAAGATGCTATTGAATATGAATTTAAAAATAAAATAATTCCTTATGAACGTGAAAAGAAATATGAAGTTGAATATAAAAAAATAATTCTCCCACATTATTTTTATGCTGATTTTGTTGTGTTTGACAAGATTATACTTGAAGTAAAGGCACAAAAAGGAATAGTTGAAGAGCATTACAGTTGGGTCATAAATTATCTTGCAATATCTAAATGTTTTTTAGGTTTAATTGTAAATTTTGGTGAGAATTCATTAGTTACAAAAAGAGTGATTTTATAATCTGTGAATCTGTGGCAAAAAATATTTCTGAATTTAACACAGTAAAATTTTTAATAACTTTGATATACAAAAAAATTGCTACGGATTACTCACAATATTATTTGTTTTTAAAGGTGTTCGTGAGATCACTTTGTTAAGTTCACAGATTAAAATATGAAATATTCTGAATTGCCACAGATTCACAGATTAAAATATGAAATTTAAAGACCCAAATTCCAAGACCCAAGTTCCAAATTTCAAGGAAAAAAGAACAAAAATGTATAAAAAAAATGATCTTTGTGAAAGATTACTGAAATTTGCAATTGATGTGATTTTATATCTTCGTACTGTAAAAAATACAATAGAAACAATGGATATGAAACGGCAGATTGTCAAAGCGGCAACATCAAGTGGAGCTAATTATGAAGAATCCCAGGGTTCTCCAACAAAACCTGATGCCAAGACTAAAATAGGTATATCGTTAAAAGAAATGCGTGAATCAAACTATTTCCTGCGAATATTCAATCACCTGTCGCTTGGAGATGTTAAAAAATGTTCATATTTGGTGCAAGAATCATCGGAACTAAAAAGAATTCTTGCGTCCATTATTAATAAACTATGAAAATTCCAAGAATAACAAACAAAGTGATTTACGCTTTTGGGACTTGGAATTTGGAGATTGGGACTTGGGACTTAGAAAAATAAAGTGTGAACGGTTACATTAATTTTTTAGAACATAAATACAGATAATGAACTCTCAATATTATTTAATTACTATTAGTGCTACTGTCTTTATTGCTTATTTAGTTTCGTTTATTTTATCGAAAATAAATATCATTAAAAAATCTACACACAAAAAAATATGGAATTTATTATTACTGATTACTTTTCTTGTTTCTGCCATACTTGGAATTATATTAGTTATTCAAATTAACTACAAATTAGACCTGCCTTTTTTAAAAGAAATATTAATCTGGCATGTAAATTTTGGTATTTCAATGTCAATTATTGCAATATTCCATTTGTCGTGGCATTTTAAATATTTTCAAAATATATTTAAAAGAAAAAATACTAAATCATCAGGTTTAGAAAAAGTCGAATTTCAAGAAAAAAATATTAAAAAAGATACAGTAACAGTAAAAATAATTGATAAAAAACTAAAATTTTCAGTAATAACATTGGGCTTAACAAGTATTGTTACTCAAATAATATTGTTGAGGGAATTTATGTCAGTTTTTTACGGAAATGAATTGGTTATTGGAATAATATTAGCTAACTGGATGCTAATAACCGGCTTTGGTGCATTTCTGGGTAAAAATATCAATAAAGTGAACAATAAACCTAAGCTTATTATCATTTCACAGATTTTATTGGGGATAATACCTTTTATTACTGTTTTCAGCATATATTTTTTAAGAAATATTGTTTTTACTGTTGGCAGCATGATTAGTATTATTCAAATTTTTTATACTTCATTTGCTTTTTTACTGCCATTTTGTTTAATATCCGGTTTTTCGTTTACATTGTTAACTTGCTTTATTTCAGATAATTACAAAACAAACCTTATTAGTAAAATATATTCTCTTGAATCACTGGGAAGTATTACAGGCGGATTGATTTTTAATATTTTCCTAATTTTTTATTTCAAAACTTTTTCAAGTTTATTATTAATAATGATAATTAATTTTGTTATTGCTTTTTTACTTTCATTAAAATACAAAATAAAGTTTACAAGATATATAATCATACTTGTGTCAGCATTTTTTATTATTATAAGTTTTCGTTTTAATTTAGATTATCTCACAAAGTCGTATTTGTATATTAACCAAAAACTAATTTTTCAAAAAGATACACCTTATGGAAATCTGGCTATCACCTCGCAAGGAGAACAAAAAAATTTTTATGAAAATAATGTTCTTCTTTTTTCAACAAATGATATTATAAAAATTGAGGAAGATGCACATTATGCTATGCTACAGCATAAAAATCCAAAAAGCATTTTGCTGATATCAGGAGGCATTTCAGGTATTATAAAAGAAATTTTAAAATATGATGTAACAAATATAGATTATGTTGAGATTGATAAATGGATTACCAAAACAGGCAAAAAATATGATAGCTCATTAAAAAACAAAAAAGTAAATGTTATTAATAAAGATGCACGGCTATACATAAAAAATACGCACAAAAAATATGATGTAGCAATAATAAACCTGCCTGAACCAACAACAGCTCAAATAAACAGATTTTATACTAATGAATTTTTTAATGAGTTAAAAAAAATATTGAATAAAAACGCAGTTATATCAATTGGTCTGATGTCAACTGCAAATTATATCAGCGATGAGGCAAGACAAATAAATTCTGTCTTATACAAAACATTACAACAATCGTTTAAAAATATCATTATTATCCCGGGCCAAAGAAATTATTTTATTGCTTCTGACAAAAAATTAGACCTGAATATTGCCAAACTAATAGAGAAAAAAAATATTGATAATGAATATGTAAATCAATATTATATTGACGATAATCTGTTAAAACAAAGAAGTGATTATATTTTAAATAATTTAAGCCAAAATGTGGCAATAAACAAAGATTTTACTCCTGTTTCATACTATAATCAATTATTATACTGGTTAAGTTACTTTAAATCAAACTTTAAGATATTAGCAGCAATTATTCTGTTATTTTTAATAATAATTATTGCAAGATTAAATATTATCAATTTGGGTTTGTTTTCAGCGGGATTTGCCGGCTCGTCTATTGAAATAATATTATTAATATCATTTCAGATTATTTATGGATATGTTTTTCAGATGACAGGTATTATCATCACTATTTTTATGCTCGGTCTGGCTATTGGCTCATTTTATACGCATAAGTTTTTACATAAAGCCAGTATTATTAATTATACAAAAATTTTGTTTATAATCGGCTTATATTCTTTGCTGCTGCCAATAATTTTATTAATGCTAAAATCATATAATCTTAATCCGATATTTACACATATCATTTTTGGTATATTAACTCTGATTATTTCAACATTAACAGGTATAGAATTTTCACTTGCCTCAAAAATACAAACAGGAAATACAGCATTGATAACTGCAAAAATATACAGTGCCGATTTATTGGGTTCGGCAATAGGTGCTCTGATTGTTACAACCTATATGATACCGCTCTGGGGAATTGTTAAAGTAAGCATTTTCATTGGGCTGTTTAACTTATTTATCGGGATAGTTATTTTGATGAAAAAAAGGAAATATATAAATCTTGTTTAAAAAGGATGAAAATTCCTTTTTTCAAATGTGAAATTTTTTATTTTTCAGACCTAAAATCTTAATTTTTTTGTCGCTTCCTTGTCCTATTGTCCTGTCATTCTTTTATTAATAATTTTTTGTGCTTTAATTGCCTTTTTATAATATATATCAGCTTTTTTTAAATTTCCTGTCTGCCTGAAATAGCGACTTAAATTTATACATAATCTGTAATTTACAGGCATTTTTTCAATGGCTTTTTCCCAGTAAAAGACAGCAGTAACAGTGTCGGATTTCATTAAAAAATAATTGCCTAAATTAACATAAGGTTTGTCAGTAGTATTATCTATTTCAATTATTTTTTTATTCAAATCAACAGCATTCTCAAAGTTGCCTAACTCATTATATAAGTTAGCAAGCATTGATATAGCACCTGTAAATTTAGGGTTTAAGTCAATAGATTTTTTATAATATTTTATTGCTTTTTTATAATCTTTTAACATCTGATAAGAATATGCCAGATTAGCATAAGCCATATAATTTTCAGGACTTGCGTCAATAGCTTTTTTAAAATAATAAACTGCTTTGTTGTATTGATTATAATTTTTTAAATATATCAAACCCAGATTATTTAAAGATGAAGTATGCAAAGGATATATTTTAATAGCTTGTTTAAAATGTTTTATTGATAATTCTACATCTTGTTTTATTTGTTTTTTTGCCTGTTCTGTTTCTATATTATTTTTTGTCCTGTTTTGGACATCCCGATTGAGTTTAACAATATTATTTTTTGCATTTATCATCAATGCACCTGCATATAATTCATTTGCTTTTACAGATTTTATATTATACTTAATATCGTGCTTATACAATGTAATATAATCTTTCCAATCTTTGTTGCGGTATATTGTTTTTATAGAATAAGGTATTAATATTATTACTAACAGGATTATTATTTTATTATTTTTTTTAAAAGGAATATAATCTTTATGTATATCTGTTTTTGTGATTTTGAATAATAAAAATGCTAATATTATACAAAAGCCAAGTGAAGAGAAGTAAATAAGTCGCTCTCCAACAATACACGCTATAGGAATTAATATATTTGAAAATACTGATATTGTTATAAGATAATATAAAATAGCAAAAGATAATATATGTTTTTTCTTGAAATTAATTATCGCATAAATAAATATTGACAAATGAAAGATAAAAGAGATAATTACCCATACATTTGACCAGTTGACAACAGGGAGCATATTATATCCATAATAATAAATCAAAGGATGTGGAAATATCAACAATTTCAGATAAAACAGCATAACATTCATTCCTGTTGAAAATTTGATTAAGAAATTGTTTTCAAAGAATAAAGGATTTTGCCAAAAGAACTTTTGTGAATTAATAACAGGCAAATAGAGTTTAGGAATAAATATTACTAAAATAACAGTTATTATTAACAATCCAAATAACAGTATTGTCTTTTTTAAAGAGGTGTTTGTAAAAAAATATATAACAAGAGGAATGATTATTAAAAAAGTAACAGCATTTTTCTTTGATAAATAAGCAATTATAAAAGATAGTAATCCTAATAATATATTTCTAATCTTTTTATTTTTAGTAGCTTGTGCTGAACCTGATTCAGTATATTTAATAAAATACCATAAAGCAATTATTGAGAACAAAAAACTTAATAAATCTTCACGATTTTTCAGACAACAAACAACCTCGGTATGAACAGGATGTGCAAGAAACAATAATGTTATAGCAAGAGGAAATAAGATATTGTAATTTTTTAATAATTTTTTGAGTAAAAAGAATAAAAAAATGCCTGTGAAAGCATAAATAAGAATATTAATCAAATGACTTATATGCGGATTTAAGCCAAACAGTTGATATTCAACAGCAAAAGTGGACTTGGCAATAGGACGGTAACCATATTCCAACTTGTTTCTGTCAGAATATAAAGATGTAAATATTTGTGGTATGCCTTTTATGCCTTTTTTAATTAGAGGAGCAGTGTTTGTTACAAAATCATCATCAAAGGAATAATCATTTTTTATTATATTTCCATATAATATAAAAGCAAACAATATGATTGTTAAAACAATGATAAGATTGTTTTTTTTATTGCTTTTCATGGGTTTATATTTTCATATCCTGTCAGAGTGCGAAGCACCTGACAGAGTTTATTTTGCAAAAATTAAAAACTCTGACAGGTTCGGCAACTGCCGAACCCTGTCAGGTTATTCAAAATTCCGAGTTTCAAATTTTATTTATATATTTTTATTACATTATTAGTAGAGACGAGGCGTGCCTCGTCTCTACTGTAAAAATATAATCATTCCCTTCAGTCAGGCGCCTGACCGATTTGTGTAATTGTTGAGACGCAATGCATTGCGTCTTTATCACTTTTCCAAAATTCAAACTTTGGAAAATTTTTTTGTTTTTTTGGCAAATAAATTAACCTGTTTTTCTTTTAAATTAACAACAAACAATCTATTATCATTTATCTTAATTAATTTATTTTTTTTAATGTTAAATATTTGATAATCAGCACTTTTTAAATAATTTAGAATATCTGTGCTATAATTAATATAATCATCAGAGATATCTTTATAAAATGTTGGAGTGAACTCAAATATTATTTTACAATTATTATTTTTCAGAGTATTTTCCATACCTTTCAGCACTTCAAATTCATAAGCTTCAACATCTATTTTGATAAATAAATCTTTGTTTTTAAAATTTATAAGCTGGTCAAATTTTTTTATCTTAATTTGTTCTTTCCCTATATTATTTAATTTGCTTATGCGAACAACAGAGTTATGTCCTGATTCTTTATGCAGATTAATATTTTCTGTCCCTGTTTTGTTTCCTAATGCACAATTATAAGCAGTTAGCTGCTCATTGATATTGTTTAATTTAATATTTTGAATTAATTTATTAAAGGTCTCTTTAACCGGCTCAAAAGAAATTATTTTGCCTTTATTGTTTAGTATTTTTGAAGCCAAAACAGAATAATATCCAATGTTAGCACCTATATCAACAAAGATATTGTTTTCTTTTAAATTTTGCAGTATAATATTTGTAATATTTTTTTCATAAACACCTGTTTGTATTAATTGCATTTGAGAAAAACCGTTGCTTGCATTACATATTAATTGAAAATGAATATTATTATCAGTATTGATTTTAACTGTTTCGTCAAAGTTGTGATATTTAGAAATGTTTTTAAAATGTATAAACTGTATTTGTTTATATATAGGATAATTTATAAATTTAATATTTAAAGGACAGAAATTTAGCCACTTATAAAAAGGTATAAAAAGTAAATCAATAAATTTTATAAAGATTTTGTGTATCTGTGATGATTTATGTAATCTGTAAATCTGTGGCATTTATATATTTTTAAAAATTTTTTTTAAAACGCTGCTCTAATTAGTGTCTGTTCATAAAGTAAGTGTTTAGTTCATAATGTTCGAGTTCGAGGCTTGCGCAGTCCTGAAAATCAGGAGTTTACTTTTGTAAATGACTGATTTGAAAGACAAGCATAACGAAGAAATCGGACATTATGGACAAACACTAATTAAAAAGGATATTTGTAAAAATACTTGTATTTATGTGAAAACAAATAATATATATGACTATAATAATAAAAAAACATCATTTTAGAAAAGCTTTTTAAAATTTTAAAGAAAGAGCCATTATAAGATAATCTTATTAAAGAAAAATAGCTGAAAGGCATTAATATCATCACAACCCAAAATTTATTGATAACAGCCAGATTTATTTTAAATATAATTCCTGTTGGATTTTGTTTATACAGACGTGTCATCTTGTTCATATATCTCTTGCTTAGATATGGCGCACTTTTTATAAGCCGGTTAATACTTTTGTCTTCAACTAAAACGAAATTATATTTAGGACAGGTATTTTCTATTCTTTCAGGACATTCTTTTTTTGCCCGTTCATATATCTCTGTGCCATGAAAAAAAGTTAATGAAACAACTCTTAATATAAAAGGTGCCGGTGTATCAATAATAGTTTTTAAGGTCTCAAGCTCATCTTCTTCTTTTTCAAAAGGATTATCTACAATAGCATCATAAAAAGCAGCTATTTTAAATTCTTTTATAATATTAGCTGCTTTAAGAAAATCAGCTTTGTATGAATTTCTTCTAAACACTTGTTTAAGAGTTCTGTCGCTTCCACTCTCCAATCCCAGATTAATCCATGATAATCCTGCATCTTTCAGCAATCTTATCCTTTCTTTATTAATATAAATCGGTATGCCGTGAACTATAAATGGTTTTTTTATCTTTTCTTTATATTCTTTACAAAATTCTTTTAAATATTCCATATCACTTGATAAAAAACTGTCATCTTCAAAATTAACAAATTCTATTTCAGGATAACTATTTACTGCTTTTTCAAGCTCAGATATGATATTTCCTACACTTCTTCGTCTTACTTTATTGCTTTTATACAGATGCAAATAAAAATTGTTAATACAATATGTACAATGAAAAGGACAACCTCTTGAACTAATAATAGTATATGTTTTACCGGAATATAATGAATATTTTTTAAAAATTTTTTTACTAAGAGGTTGTATCCTTTTTTTATCAAGAATAAAAGTATGGACAGGTATAAATTCATAATATGGAATTTCGTCCAGATTCTCAATAAGAGGATATAATGGATTTCTTTTTATTTTTCCATCTTCTAAATAACAAAGATTTTTAATGTCTTTTATTTTATTTAGCGATTTTTTTTTAACAGTATCTGCAAAATCAATAATAGTTTTTTCCCCTTCACCAATACATACATAATCAACATGTTTTAAACACATTTCAGGCGCGACTGTCGGATGTATTCCTCCCCATATTACAGGAATATTGCTAAAATTATTCTTTAAAAATTTAGTTAAATCGCATGCTTTGTAATAATTAATAGACATTAAACTGATACCAATAAAACCAGGAGATATATCATAAATAGTTTTTTTTATCTCATCTAAAACATTTTTGTTGTCAAAATCTAAAAAAGGCAGATAAAGAAGAAATGAATTATAACCGTTTTTTATCAATGTATAATGAAGATATTTTACACCTATCACCTCTTTCTCATCCTGAAGCGTAATCAATAATGTGTTCATTTTTATCTTTTAATTTTAATTTAAAGGGAGTTCTAATAATTATTTTTTATTACAAGTGGCTGCAAAATATCATTATTTCGTTGTCGGGCAAAATCTTT
>CAZOSY010000027.1:0-17434 GCA_964582565.1 uncultured Bacteroidales bacterium
GTTTGCTTTTTAATCTTGTTATATCATCTGCAATTAACTTGTTTTTAAAATGTCCGATGCCATTAAATGTTGCTTTATCCTTAAATAATGCAATGCCGTCAACTGTTAATTTGCTTTTCAATCTTACCGGATATTCTCCGGTTACTTTGTTCTTAAACAATATAAGACCATTTTCCTGAATGAGCATTCTTTGGGTATTATTTGTTTTAAATACCAGATTTTGGTTATTAAGAGTTCCAATAAAATTTTCGGAACTTATGTTAGTGTTGCCGGTTATTTTCCAAAATGGCTGATTACCTTGGGCATAAGAAATTGTTATATTACTTAATAAAGTAACAGTAAGAATTAGAGGAAGTAATGTTTTTTTCATAGTCAATATAATTTTTAAGGTTTAAAAAATGAAAACAATCTACGAAGATACAAAAAAGAATAATAAAAGTCAAGTGTTTTTTTCAAAAAGTTATTAACATTTTTTTATTTATTTTTTCATTTATTTTGTAATTAGTTGTTCAAGAGCATTTTATCTAATATTTTTTTTTTTATAATTACAAGTTTTCAGATAAATAAAAAGATTAAATAAACATTTTAATATATTAAACATATCAAAGTTACAACAAAAATATAAAAAATAATAATAATAGGCAAGTGTTTTTTTAGAAAAAATAAAAAAAAAATGATATATTTTTGTTAGCTTTTGTTATTATTGAAAAAGGAAGTTTTAAGAATATGACCATATTTTTGAGATATGCTATATTTAACAACATTTTTTTTGTGTAATTGGAAAAAATCTATGCCTAATTTTTATATTAAATATGTTTGTCCCCAACTTTTGAACTTGACCCAAAGTAATAGCATACGAAATTGGATAATGTAGAGTTATAGAGACGATATCTAATACCGACTTGCTAACAAGATACTCAATTTATTTCGCTTCACTTATAAATTGAGATTGTTAGTCTGTCGGCATTTACCAAACTAAACTATCAATTTAATTTCATTATCTTGATAGCAGTTTGGTATAACTAATCCAGTAAAATTATTTATCTTTGCAACAAATGAATAAGAAAAACATAGCATTTCGCACTTTTGGATGTAAGCTTAATTTTTCTGAAACAGCTTCAATTTTAAGGTCTTTTCCTGAAAAAGAATTTAAAACTGTTGACTTCAAAGAAAAGGCAGATATTTATGTCATCAATTCTTGTTGCGTTACTAAAAATGCTGAGAAAAAATCAAAACAAGCTGTAGGAAAGGCAATAAGATTAAATCCTGATGCAATTATTGTAGTTATTGGGTGCTTATCCCAACTAAAACAAAATGAGATAGCAGATATTAAAGGTGTTGATATTATACTTGGGAATGCTGAAAAATATAATCTGCTAAAATATATACAGGATTTTAATAAAAAAGACAAAACAAAAATATTTATTAGCGAAAGAGACAAAATCAATAATTTTGTTCCGTGTTATTCTCTTAAAGGCAGAACCCGTTCATTTTTTAAAATACAGGATGGCTGCGATTATTTTTGTGCTTATTGTATTATACCATTTGTAAGAGGGAAAAGTCGTTATAACACTATTGCCAATACAATAAAAATGGCAAAAGACATAGCTGCAACACAAACAAAAGAAATCGTATTGTCAGGCATAAATATTGGTGATTTTGGAAAAAACAATAATGAGACCTTTTATGAATTAATACAAGAATTTGAAAAAATTAAAAATATAGACAGAATACGTATTTCCTCAATAGAACCTGACTTATTATTTGATGATATAATTTCGTTTGTTGCAAAATCAAATAAATTTCTTCCTCATTTTCATATACCTTTGCAATCCGGCTCTGACAAAATTCTAAAATTAATGCATAGAAGATACAAAAGAAAATTATTTGCTGATAAAGTAAAAAAAATTAAATCATTAATGCCTTATTCCTGTATTGCTGCTGATGTGATTGTTGGTTTCCCTAATGAAACAGATGAAGATTTTGAAGATACTTACAATTTTATCAAAAATTTAGATATATCATATCTGCATATATTTACTTATTCTGAAAGAGAAAACACATTAGCATCAAGTTTTAAACAAAAAGTTCCTGATAAGATAAAACATATAAGAAGCAAAAAATTGCACGAACTTTCTGATATAAAAAAAGAACATTTTTATAAACAAAATATTGATAAAACAGTTTCAGTGCTTTTTGAATCAAAAGATGATAATGGTTATATGTATGGATTTTCAGAAAATTATATAAAAGTAAAAACAAAATATAATCCAAAATTTATAAACAATATTTTTACAGTAAAGCTAACAGATATTGATGCTCATGGAATATTTAACGCTGAATTTATATCTTGATTGGTAAGATTTTGAGAATTTTCGTGACTTATTATCATTATTTAAATGATTAATACACAAATCATTGTGCATCTGAATATAATTTATATTAAGGGGAGTTCTAATAATTACTTTTTATTACAAGTATCTGCAAAATATCATTATTTCGTTGTCGGGCAAAATCTTTCCTCGCCATAGCTATGGCTATGCCTGCGGAATATTTTACCCTCCGCCTCATACTGATATTTTTCGCTTACTTTCATATACAAAACCAATTATTAGAACTCCCCTTGACAAATAATCTAAATAAAATATTATGAATTTACAACTAATTTGTGAGCAGGTTTGCAACATAAGCCGTGATGTCGGAGATTTTATTTATGGCCAGGTTAATAAAATAAATAATGATGACATAAAAACAAAAGGCATACACGATTTTGTTACTTATGTTGATAAAACATCAGAACAAAAAATTGTTAAAGAGCTTTCCAAAATACTTCCCAAAGCAGGATATATTGCAGAAGAGAATACTATTTCAAAAAAAGACAAACATTTAAACTGGATAATAGACCCTCTTGACGGGACAACAAACTTTATTCATTCACAACCTTGCTATTCTATCAGCATTGCTCTGATGCAAGATAATAAAATAATTATGGGTGTTGTTTATGAAATAAATTTACATGAATGTTTTTATGCATGGAAAGATAGTGATAGCTTTTTGAATGGTTCAAAGATAAAGGTCTCTGAAATAAAAAAAATGTCTGATTCTTTGTTAGCAACAGGGTTTCCTTATTATGATTATAGTAAACTTGAACAATATATGGAATTGCTAAAACATACTATAAAAAACACACACGGATTAAGGCGTTTGGGCTCGGCAGCTGTTGATTTGTGTTATGTTGCATGTGGAAGATTTGAAGGATTTTATGAATATGGATTAAGACCTTGGGATGTAGCAGCCGGTAGCTTTATTGTTAAACAAGCCGGAGGGAAAGTATGCGACTTTAATGAAAAAAATAACTACTTGTTTGGAAAAGAAATCATTGCTTCTAACAATAATATATACAATGAATTAGTTAATACTATAAAAAAATATTTTGATTAATAAATTTGATTTTCTAACTTTAATTCAGTAAATTAAAAAAAATGAAAATCTGTGCTTTTGAGACAAATAAAAAAAACTGCAACTGCACTTATCCATGCTCAAAAAAAGGAATATGTTGCGAATGCATACAATATCACCGTAGAAGAGGAGAAATGCCGGCATGCTATTTCCCTGCTCATGATGAGGCAACTTATGACAGAACAATAGATAATTTTATACAGATATATAAAGAAAAAGGTATGGATTTTCTTGTAAATAGTTAACTGTCAGATGCACAAATTGAAAAATTGATAATTTTTTAGATAAAATTTATTTTTTAACCTTTATATCTTGCAACAAATTTATTTTTTTGTCAAGGTAAGAATAAATTTTATAATATATGTTTAATGTTTTTTCTGTCTGTGGAACTGTTTCAAAAATTTTTTCAATATAATGTCTTTGTTTAATAATTTGAAATGTCTTTGTAAAGTTAATATCATAAACCCATCCCATTTGTAGTAATTTAAAGTCATTTAAAGTTTTAATATCCTTTGTTTTTGCAATTTTTTCTGATAGCAGAGCATTACAAATTTTATCAGAAACATCAGGATTATCAGGCAAATCAAGTTCTACAGCTTTATTTTTTGTTCTGTCTTTTCTATAATAATACTCAATTACAACTCTCCATATATCCAGTTTATCAGCATCGCGTAATAATTTAGAAAAAAATAAGCATTTATCTGTCTCTTTTTCAGGAATATATGCTCGATTATGATAAGATATAACTCTTATTATTAAATCACAAACTGCATTATCTTTAATAAACTGATTTAAAACACCTGTCTTTTTTAATATTTTAACACCTAATAAAGCATGGTTTTTAGATTTAGCATCAGAAAATGTATCATAACGAGCATATTGTTCAAAACGTCCTATATCATGAAAAAGTGCCATTATCTCTGCTAAACAAAGGTCTTGTTTTGTTAAATTTAAACTCTTACCAATATTTAAAATTTCTTTACACACACATTTTGTATGCTCTGCCTTTAAATCTATATTTCTTTGATATTCAAAATTTGTAGAATAAAATGTATTAACATATTCATCAAACCATATCTTTAACAACAATACCGTTTCTTCATCAATCATATCAATATTTTTATTATTATTATTTTCTAAAATCAATTAAAAATTACTATTTTCCGACTAAAATTTATTTTCAGTTCACAAGATACAAACAAATTTATTAAATCTTTCGATAAAAGAATTTCTTTTTGCATGTAATAATTTTGTTTTTTTAGATTTGGCTATTATTAATTCTTTTTTCATATCTTTATGAAAATTTAATTTTACAAAGATAATAAAAATGGTTCATTTTTATATCAACTTTAGGTATTAACAATCATCAATTAACCGGTAATGAAGTATTATAAATTTCTAATTGCTCTAATTAACCTAATCAAATCCCAAATACTAATAGTTTTCAAAATTTCATCCGTCTTAGGCGGATGAAATTTGAACTTATCAAAGCGATCTCACGAACACCTTTAAAAATAAATAATTTTGTGAGTAAACTTGAAATTAGGAAGAAAATAACAAGCAACTATGTTCGGCTACTGACGAATGCCTGTTCCAATTTCTGATAATGAGTTTTGTAATAAAAATATTTACCCCGTTGGATGATAATATCCAACGGGGTAAATAGCTAAAAATCAGCTAATTACAAAAACATAAACATATGAATAATTCTAATGTATTTTTTATACAATTGAACCATAAATCAATCCGCTGATTGTTGCCATTACAGAAACTAAAATTACATAAACAATAGTTTTTTGTGTTCCGATTACACTGCGGATAACAAGCATATTTGGTAATGATAAAGCCGGTCCTGCCAAAAGTAAAGCAAGAGCAGGTCCTTGTCCCATACCATTATTAAGCAAACCCTGAATTATCGGAATTTCGGTAAGAGTAGCGAAATACATAAAAGCTCCGAAAATGGATGCAAAGAAGTTTGAAAAAACTGAATTGCCTCCAACGAGAGATGAAATCCATTCACTTGGTATTATTCCTTCACCATAGGCAGTTCCGAGCAATAAGCCGGCTATTAATACTCCGGCAGCAAGCAAAGGCATAATTTGTTTTGTAAATCCCCATGTTTCTCTTAACCAATCTTGCGGTTCACCGGGTGTAATCATTGTAAGAATTGTTAATCCGACAACTGCAATTACAAATGGAATTAATGGATGTGCAGGAAAAATAAAGGCTGTTGCTATAACCGGAATTGCAGCAAGTATAACATATAAAGCTTTCATTTTCAGGATTTTTATCAAGGAATAAATAAACATTAATCCGAAAAATGCAGTTATATGCCATTTATGCGCATAAAGCCAAAACATAAATCCCTGGTTTGTCTCTGGTTTCCCCCAGTTAGCAAATACAAGAATCAAAACCAAAACAAAAAAATGATATGAAGTTTGCCATAACCGTCTTTCTTCCTTAACAACAGGAAAATCCATTTTTCCAGCACGTTCTTTTTCTTCTTTGCGATATATGAAAGACATAATTATGCCGATTATAACACTAAAAGCTACAGCACCAATAATTCGGGCAACACCGAGTTGAAATCCTAAAATTCGTGCAGTAAGAATAATTGCCAAAATATTGATTGCGGGACCTGAATATAAGAACGTTATAGCGGGACCTAACCCTGCTCCCCGCTTACGAATGCTTGAAAACAGAGGTAAAATTGTGCAACTGCAAACTGCCAAAATTGTTCCTGATAATGAAGCAATAAGGTATGCTTTCCATTTTTTTGCATTTGCACCGAAATATTTTATAACTGCACCCTGACTTACAAAAACTGCAATTACTCCTGCAATAAAAAATGCAGGGATAAGACAAAGTAATACATGTTCTTGTGCATACCATTTTGTAAGTTCAAATGCTTCTAACAGGGCATTACTAAATCTTTCTGTCTCAATTGGCATAAAATAGGCAAACAAGAAAAAGCCTAATATCCATGCAAATATTTTAAGTTCTTTTTTCCATTCCATTTTAATAAATTTAAAATTTGTTTATTTTTCGCAACATTTCACATTTGGTTTTAGAAGTTCCCGTATATTACCAAGTATATCATGCACCCAGCAGTCATCATTGCCTGCACTTTCTCTGATAGTAAGAGCAATGATATATGCTATCTCTTTAGGTGTTGCACCTGATTGAATTGCTCCGTTAAAATGTTTTTTTACACAAGGGGCAGAACGTCCTTTTATTGCAAGTGCCAGGCAAATAAATTGATAAGCTTTTTCATCAATCATTCGTTTGTCTTTATACATTTTATCAATGTTGTCAAACATTTCGGTAAATTCAGGAAAATTTTCTGTTAAAAATTTCATGATTATTTAATTTAAAGTTTATTATTTAAGAAGTTAGTTCGTAAATATACGAACAATTAAGTTAAAAAAATTTAATTTTTATTAATAATTTGTTTATTATCATCAGCTGAAAATTCCGGTTGTATTATGGTATGCTCAATATTGAATTGGGCTAATATTTGTTTAATTTTTTTTAGCACTGTTTCAAAATCGGTAATTTTGCTATCTTCCATTAAATCAACATGTGCTTCAAACATTATATCGTGTTCGTTAATTTGCCAAATATGAACATGATGAATATTTTTTATATTATTTATTTTTTTAATTTCAATTACAATTTTATAAACATTAATATTATCAGGTGTAAATTGCATTATTATTTGCAATGATGATTTAAAGATTCCCCAACTCATATAAATTAAATAAATTACTATTATTATTGAAAGCACGGAATCTACCCAATACCAATTCATAAATTTCATAGATAATCCGCCAATTAAAACGGCTACAGAAGTTAGCATATCAGTAAGTAAATGAAGAGATGCAGATTTGATATTCATATTATCTTTTGCATCTTTTTTGATAAGCAGCACACTTAAAGCATTTGCAACAATACTTGCTATTGAAAGATAGATAACCCAATTGGCAATAATCTTGGTTGGCTCCCAAAAACGCAAAATTGCTTGCTCTAAAATAAAAGATGCTAAAATGATTAATGTTACCGAGTTCAAAAAAGCAGCTATTATTTCGCTTCGTTTGTATCCGAAAGTTTGCTTTACAGTAGCTTTCCTACGAGTTAATCTGTTTGCAATATAGCTGATTATCAACGATAAAACATCACTGAAATTATGCAAAGCATCAGTAAGCAATGCCATACTGCCCGAAATAATCCCGCCTATAATTTCGGCAATTGTAATACTTACATTTAAAAATATTGTCCAAAATAAATTTTTGCCGCTTATATCGTGATGCTGATGTTTTTTATTGTTCATAAAATAATTTCTTTGATTATATTTTTAAAAAAAATAAATCATTATAAAATATAATCCTGCCAGAATAAAAATTATAGAAACAATCCTACGGAACCATATTTCAAATATTTTAACTTTATTATAAACTCCACCAACACCGCCAACTGTGTAAGCAATCAACCATGCAAAAATGATTACAGGCAATCCTGTCCCTAAAGCATAAATTAAAGGCAAATAAAGTCCTGATGCACTTGTAATTGTTATTGGTATTAACATGCCAAAATATAATACTCCACTGTAAGGACAAAAAGCAAGAGCAAAGACAATTCCGAGTAACAAAACGCCCCAAAAGCCGGATTGACTTTTTTGTTCCATTCTTTCTTTAAGTTTTCCAAATCCGGGAAAATTAATTTTTATGAAATCAAGCATAAATAAGCCGATTAATAGTAATATAGGACATAAAAGTTTTTCTCCCCATTGTTGAACAAATCCGGAAATTTTAAATTGACTTGCTCCAAAATAAAATATCAACCCTAATCCGGTATAAGTTATAGCTCTTCCGAGCGTGTAAATCAACCCGTTAGTAAATACCTTACGTTTGTTATTGATATCTTTACCGATAAATGCAATTGCTGTTATGTTTGTTGCCAATGGACATGGACTGATTGCAGTCATCAGTCCTAATATAAGTGCTGTTAATAAAGGTAATTGTGTAGTGCTGTCGAGCCAATTTTGAAGAAAATCCATTTTTTTAATTAGTTAATTGCTCAATTGTTGCTTTAATTTCTTTTTTTAATTTATCAGGTGTACGTGCATACATAAATGCTTTATTTGTTAAATTAACTGTTTTCGTTCCTGAAACAAACAATAAAGTTTGCCCTGCAACTTTATATTTTTCAGCTAATTCTTCACTTTTTCCTTGATCAAGATTTATTGATTGAAAAATAATTTGTTCGTTTTTTATTTTTTCCGGATACAATTCCTTAAGGATTTTTTTTGTTTCATTCTCTACAGCTATACAAGTTGCACATCTGCGTGTGTAATGAAAATAATAAACTTCAATCTTTTCTATTTTTGTCGTATTATCATCTGAAGTCAATTTATTATTGCTTTGAGTATTGTTGCAAGCAATTGTATTAAAAGCAAATAATAAGAATAATAAAAAATTTACTGTTTTTTTCATTTTTTTAAATTTTATTTGGTTAATAATTCTTTAATTTCTTTTGCTGACGGCACACGTCCTTTTATTACTACTTTTTTATCAA
Source organism: uncultured Bacteroidales bacterium (assembly GCA_964582565.1). Classification (GTDB taxonomy): domain Bacteria; phylum Bacteroidota; class Bacteroidia; order Bacteroidales; family CAZZDX01; genus CAZZDX01. The sequence goes on from CAZOSY010000027.1 coordinate 9,034, forward strand.
TTACAAGTGCGGGAGTTGAAACCACACCATAATTCATAATTTGCATAATGTCTTCTACTTTTGAGATATTTGCTTCTATGCCTGTTTCGGCAACCACTTCTCTTGTGATTTTTTCAAGTGCTTTGCACTTTGGACATCCTGTTCCAAGAATTTTTATTTCCATTTTTTTAAGTTTTTTTAATTGTTAGTAATTCGCAAAACTACGAACAATATTTCTAATAAAAAAATTAAATCTGTAAAAAATTCTTAAAAAGTTTTTGGGCTAACTTCCAGTTCTCTATGTTAAGGCAATATTTTATTTTTGGTGGTTCAATCTCACCCTGAATTAATCCTGCATTTTTCAATTCTTTTAAATGTTGCGAAAGTGTTGATTTTGCAATTGGTAATACTTCTGATAAATCGCCACTATAACAACATGTCTGTTTTGATAATATTCCTAATATGTATATTCTGACAGGATGTCCCATTGCTTTTGCAAAACGTGCCGTAAGTTTTTGTTTTTCTGTAAAAGTATTTTTTGTTTTATCCATAATGTTTAGTTTTTCTGTTTGCAATAATACGAATAATAAACAATTTTAGTGATTCGCTATTTTTTTGTGGTCAGCAAAATAAATATACAAATATATATTTTCTTTTAATTTATATCCATAATAATATAATATTAAAATCCTAAAATCTCAGTTATTCTGAAATTATCATAAATTTGCATACATAAATAAAATATCTATGGCTTCGCCTAAGGCGGATAACATACGAACTTTAAATTTTAAACTAAAATGCTTTTAAATATCAATATTGTTACAGAATATCCTTTATGGTTTATTATCTTTTGCTTGATATTAGGATTTTTATATGCTTTTATCCTTTATCATAAAGATAAAAAAAATGATTTTCCCAAAATGCTTTTAAGAGTTATGTCTTTATTTCGTTTTTTTTCAATATTTATTATCTCTTTTTTATTGCTCTCTCCTTTATTAAAAACAATTTTTCGTTATGTTGAGAAACCAATAATAATTGTTGCTCAAGATAATTCCCAATCTATTGTGATGGGAAAAGATTCTTCTTTTTATAAAAATGATTATGTTAATAATATAAAAAAACTCGTTAAAAATTTTAATAAAAATTACATTGTAAAAACATACAATTTTGGAGATAAAACATCTAATAAAATTAATTATAAATATACTGACAGACAAACTGATATATCTCAATTATTTGATGAGATTACAACTCGTTATTCAAATTGTAATCTTGGTGCAATCATATTAGCAAGTGACGGAATTTATAATAAAGGAATAAACCCTGTTTATTCTGCAAAAGAAGTTAAATCGCCTGTTTATACCATTGCTCTTGGTGATACTAATATTCAAAAAGATGTTATTATCAAAAAACTTAATTATAATAAAATTACATATCTCGGTAATAAATTTCCTCTGCAAGTGATTGTAAGAGCTAATAAATGCAAAGGACTTTCAAGTAGAATTAATATCTCAAAAAAAAATAAAATATTATGTTTTAAAAAAATTGATTTTAATACAAATACTTTTAGTCAGACATTTAATTTTATGTTAGAGGCAAAAAGCACAGGACTGCAACGATATAAAGTAAATTTATCTCCTGTAAAAGATGAAATAAGCATTAGTAATAATAATACTAATTTTTTTGTTAATGTTATTAACAGTAAACAGAAGATTTTGATTTTGGCAAATTCTCCACATCCTGATGTCTCCGCTTTAAAACAATCAATAGAGAGTAATTATAATTACAAAACAGATGCTTTTATTATTAATGATTTTGACAAATCTGTCTCCGGGTATAATCTTGTTATTTTACATCAAATACCTTCAACAGATAATCCTTCATCACAATTATTATCTTCTCTAGCAGACATTAAAATTCCTGTATTATATATTATTGGCTCGCAAAGTAATATCGAAGCTTTTAACAATCAAAAAACAGGACTAAATATATCAAACAGCAAATATAATTTTGATGAGGCATTGCCATTTACAAATAATACTTTTACTCTTTTTACATTAAGTAAAGAAACAAGAAAAGTTGTTAGTAATTTTTCACCTTTGATGAGCCCTTTTGGGAAATATAAAACACAAAACTTTGCTGACATTTTGTTTTATCAAAAAATAGGAGATGTAATTACAAAACAACCTTTAATTTTGTTTAGTCCTTCTACTGCTGATAATATCAAAACAGGAGTTATATTAGGAGAAGGCATCTGGAAATGGAGATTAAATAATTATCTGCAACAAAATAATCATAATGCCTTTGATGAAATCATTAATAAAATAGTGCAATATTTATCTGTTAAAGAAGATAAAAGTCATTTTAGAATTACATGTAAAAATGATTTTCCTGAAAATGAACCTGTTGAATTTGATGCACAGGTTTATAATGATAGCTACGAGTTGATTAATGAACCGGAAATTAATATGTTAATTATAAATAAAGATAATAAAAAATTTCCTTTTGTATTTGCCAGGACATCTGACTCATATCATTTGAATGCAGGCACTTTTCCTGTTGGCGTTTACAAATATACAGCAAAAATAAAAATAGGTAGTAAACTTTTTCAAAAAAAAGGAGAATTTAGTATATCATCTTTAAATATAGAAAGCATTAATACTGTTGCTGACCATCATTTGTTGTATAATCTCGCTAAAGCACATGACGGAGAAATGTTTTATCCTCAGCAAATAAATAAATTAACCAAAACATTAAACTTGCGTGAAGATATAAAGCCAGTATCTTATACGCAGAAACGTTTTATGGAAATAATTAACCTGAAATGGATATTTTTCCTGATAATAGCTCTTTTGACAGCAGAATGGTTTTTGCGTAAAAGAAATGGGGCATATTAATTTTTATTTTAAAAATAATTTATACTTTTGAAAATATAAAAATGTCCGTCTTAGGCAGATTTAATTCAATTTTTATCAGTCGGGATACTAACCAAATCCACACCATAGATAGGTTAATCCCGCAGGATATTATCCAACGGGGTAAAAGTACTGCAAAATATTAGTAAACTAATTAATAAAATCGTATGAATTATGTAATTGTAATCTTTTTAGTATCGTTGTCAGGATTATTTTCCGGATTAACTATATGTTTATTTAGTATTGATAAAAATGAACTAAAAAGAAAAATATCACTTGGCAATAAAGAAGCTAAAAAAATTTACTCTGTGAGAAAAAACGGTAATCTTTTATTATCTACTTTATTATTGGGTAATGTAGCTGTTAATTCAGCACTGGCAATTTTTCTTGGTGATATCGCCAGTGGGATAATTGCCGGCTTGGTAGCTACAGGATTAATTGTTGTTTTTGGAGAAATTCTTCCACAAGCTATTTTTATCAGATATGCTATGAGTATTGGCGCTAAAACATCATGGTTGGTAAAAATATTTATTTTTATTTTATATCCTTTTTGTTGGCCAATATCCTTAATATTAGATAAAATGCTTGGTAAAGAAATACCAACTGTTTACTCCAAAAAAGAGTTAATGAAAATTGTTGAAGAACAGGAAAATTTCAAAGAAAGTGATATTGATGCTGATGAAGAAAGAATTGTTAAAGGTGCTTTATCTTATTCAAATAAAACTGCTGAACAAATAATGACTCCTCGCACTGTTGTTTTTGCCTTGGAAATAGATGAGATTTTAAATAAAAAATTATTAAACAAAATAAAAAAACAAGGATTTACCAGAATACCTATTTATCAAGATTCTATTGATAATACTATGGGTATTCTATATACGAAAGATTTAATTAATATTAAGCCCAATACAAAAATTGCCAGTGTATATCATAAAGAAAAAGCATTAACAATTTCTGAACAAATTAAGCTTGATAAATTATTGAATATGTTCATCAAATCTAAAATTCATCTGGCATTTGTTAAAGATCAATATCATAGATTGGAAGGTATCGTTACTTTGGAGGATATTTTAGAAGAAATACTAAAACAAGAGATTGTTGATGAAACTGATAAAGTATTTGATTTACAAAAAAAAGCTAAAAGTTTAACAAAACACACACAAAAAATTTTACATACCAAAAAATATTAGTACGAATACAGAACGAACAGACAGTCGTCTGTTTGTAAGTACTTATTTCATGTCAGTATAATTGAGGTTTCGAGCGGATTCGAACCGCTGTACATGGTTTTGCAGACCATTGCCTAGCCACTCGGCCACGAAACCTTTATGCCACAAAATTAATAAATTATATTTATATAACAACAATTCTGAAAATATAAAATTTTTTAAACATATATAGTGCTGCCTGCACGAAAACAAATAATATTTTCTCATATTGTCATTCCGAATTTATTTCGGAATCTGATTATCAAGTTATACGAAACCGCTATCAGGCAGTTGCCTGATGAATATCATTTTTGATAGTTTGGTTGAGTTAATGCCGAACGACTGAAACTTGCAAAAATTTATTTTCGCTTAGTTGAAAGCGGTTCGGTATTAAACAAAACTTTCTAATGCCAATCTATATGAATCCAATCCAAAACCAATAATACTTCCTTTGCAATGACAAGCTATAAGAGATGTATGTCTGTATTCTTCTCTTGAAAATATGTTGGAAATATGAACTTCTGCAACAGGAGCATCTATTGCAGCAACAGCATCAGCAATTGATACAGAAGTATGAGTATATGCTCCGGCATTTAATATTATTCCATCATACGAAAATCCTGTTTCATGTAATTTATTAATTATTTCTCCCTCAACATTACTTTGAAAATAATCTATTTCCAAATCTTTATATTTTAGTTTTAGTTCTTTTAAATAATCTTCAAACAATACATTACCATAAATAGTTTTTTCTCTAATACCAATTAAATTTAAGTTAGGACCATTAATGATTATTATTTTCATTGTATAAAAAATTTAATTATTTTTTTTAGCAAAAGTATGTTTTTTATAAATTATATTTAGTGCCTGTACGAAAATAAATAATATTTTTTCATATTGTCATTCCGAATTTATTTCGGAATCTGATTATCAAGTTATTATAGATTCAGAAACAATATTGAAACAAGTTCAACATAAAGTTCAAAATGACAAAAAGTATTATTTTTATGCAGACACTACTTATAACAAAAAAAAATAACATACTATTTTCAACTTCTCAATAATTTTATTCCTACTGCTCTATATTCGTTCTAAAAAAAATTAAAATTTTTAACATGTCTGTATATAATAAATTTATTTTATGTAAATTTGCATTATAAACTCTAAAAAAGGGGTGCCTTAGGGACTTTAAAAAAATCAGACAGTTGCTTGACAGAATTGACAAAGTTATTTTGTTTTTTTTCAAACCCTTAACCTGAATAATTCATAAGTTTTCGTAATAGATAATTTATGAATTATTCAGGTTAAATTACGGGCTGATATCAAATTCATTGAACCTGCTCTGGATAATGCCAGCGAAGGAATTTAATTAATATATTAATGCTATAATATTTTATTTTTGCATATTAAATTCATTCAATAACATTTTTCATATATCCCTTTTATTTTTAATATTAATTCAGATAAAATTATGATAAAAGAAAAAATGCCAAATCAAACATCTATAACATGTGAGCCATTCCTAAATTCAAAAAAAATATATGTTAAAGGCAAAATCCATAACATAAAAGTAGCTATGCGTGAAATCCATTTGTCAGATACAATTGATAGAAATGGAAATGTTGAAAACAATGCACCTGTAACAGTATATGATACATCAGGACCTTATACTGACTCTGATATTGATATTAATGTCAGAAAAGGACTTCCTAAATTAAGGAAACAATGGATTTTAAATAGAGATGATGTTCACGAGACAGAACAATTATCATCGGAATATGGACGCAAACAACTAAATAATAAAAAACTTGATAAATTACGTTTTGAACATATTAATACTCATCCTTTAAAAGCAAAACACGATAAATGTCCAACTCAACTATATTATGCAAGACAAGGAATTATCACTCCTGAAATGGAATATGTTGCAATACGTGAAAATCAAAAAATAAATGAATTATCCGTCTTAGACAAATTAAAATATCAACATAAAGGCGAAAATTTTGGCGCTAACATTGCTAAAAGTTCTATTACTCCTGAATTTGTACTCAATGAAATTGCAAAAGGAAGAGCTATTATACCTGCTAATATTAACCATCCTGAAACAGAGCCAATGATTATAGGAAGAAACTTTTTAATAAAAATTAATGCAAATATTGGCAATTCTGCAATAACATCTTCTATAGAAGAAGAAGTAGAAAAGTCCGTATGGGCTTCTCACTGGGGAGCTGACACTATTATGGACCTTTCAACAGGTGATAACATTCATGAAACAAGAGAATGGATTATAAGAAATTCTCCTGTGCCTCTTGGCTCTGTGCCTATTTATCAAGCCATTGAAAAAGTTGATGGAAAACCCGAAGATTTAACATGGGAAATTTATAAAGATACACTTATTGAACAAGCCGAGCAAGGTGTTGATTATTTTACTATTCATGCAGGACTGCTATGGAAATATATACCATTAACAATTAACAGAACTACCGGTATTGTATCAAGAGGTGGCTCAATTATGGCAAAATGGTGCTTATATCATCATAAAGAAAGCTTTTTATATACTCATTTTAATGAAATATGTGAAATATTAAGCACTTATGATGTAGCTGTCTCTCTCGGTGATGGACTAAGGCCTGGTTCTGTCGCTGATGCTAATGATAAAGCTCAGTTCGCAGAACTTAATACATTAGGTGAGTTAACAAAAATTGCATGGAAACATAATGTGCAAGTTATGATAGAAGGTCCGGGACATATTCCTATGCAACTTATAAAAGAAAATATGGATAAAGAACTTGATATATGCTACGAAGCTCCTTTCTATACATTAGGACCTATTATAACAGATATAGCTCCTGGCTATGACCATATTACTTCTGCAATAGGAGCAGCAATGATTGGATGGTTTGGAACAGCAATGCTGTGTTATGTTACACCAAAAGAACATCTCGGATTGCCTGACAGAGAAGATGTTAAAATAGGAGTTATTACTTATAAATTAGCTGCACACTCTGCTGACTTAGCCAAAGGGCACCCAAGTGCACAAATAAGAGATAATGCTATGGCTAAAGCAAGGTTTGAATTTCGCTGGCAAGACCAGTTTGCCTTATCATTAGACCCTGAAACATCTCTAAAATTTCACGACCAGACCTTACCTGAAAAAGCATACAAATCAATGCACTTTTGCTCTATGTGCGGCTCTAAATTTTGTGCTATGAAAATTACAGAAGATGTAAGAATATTAGCACAAAAAATGAATATCTCAGAAAAAAAAGCATTACAACAAAAAATAAATGAAAAATCTGATGAATTTAAAAAAATGGGGAATAAGATATATTTATAAAATTATAGAGAAAACAAATAAAGAATGATACTTATCAAGATAAAAGTTTAAAGTTTAAATGAAAGTATTCTTGGATATCTATCGTAAAATTTATTTTAACAAAAAATGTCATTAATACATCCTAACGTAATTAGTATTGCCGGCTTTGACCCAAGCGGAGGAGCAGGAATACTTGCTGATATTAAAACTTTTGAATCAAACCTTGCTTATGGATTTGGCATCTGTTCTGCCATTACCTTACAAAATGATATTGATTTTATTGATTTAAAATGGATAGATACTAAAACTATTATTAATCAAATAAATATTTTACATAACAGGTTTGATTTTGAGTTTGTGAAAATAGGACTAATTGAAAATATTGATGTCCTTGAAACAGTTATAAATAAATTATTATCATTTAATAAAGACACAAAAATTATTTGGGATCCAATTCTTAAAGCCAGTGCAGGTTTTATATTTCATAAAAACCTTTCTGAAAATAAATTACTTGACTTATTAAGAAAAATATATTTGATAACACCAAATTTTGACGAAGCAAAAGAAATTTTTTGTGATACTGAGCCAAAGCAAATAACAGAATTAATAAAAGCAGAAAATATTTGTTCCATATTAGTAAAAGGAGGACATAATAAAGATAACACAGCTAATGATATATTATATGAAAAAGATGAAATCACAGTTTTTAAAGGAAAACAACTTAATAAAAACAACAAACATGGAACTGGTTGTGTTTTATCTTCAGCCATAACAGCAAATTTGGCAAATGGTTATAACTTAAAAGGAGCTTGCAAAAATGCTAAAAAATATGTTCGGAATTTTATGCTAAGCAATAATACCTATTTAGGTTATCATATAAAACACCCATGACCAAAGACGATTAAAAGTTATGAATTACGAATGAATTAATTACGAATTACGAATTACGAATAAAGATGAAATTATGAAAAGCGAGAATGTTA
>CAZOSY010000028.1:0-1808 GCA_964582565.1 uncultured Bacteroidales bacterium
GAATCTCATAATATTTAGAAACGATTTTACCTAAATTTTTAAATTTAGTCAGACACTAGTCTAAGTTTTTATACATTTGCCAAAAAATTAAGGGTAGTTCTAATAGTTGGTTCTGTATATGAAAGTGAGCGAAAAATATCAGTATGAGGCGGAGGGTAAAATATTCCGCAGCCATAGCCATAGCTATGGTGAGGAAAGATTTTGCCCGACAACGAAATAATGATGTTTTGCAGACACTTGTAATAAAAAGTAATTATTAGAACTCCCCTTAATACTAAATTAAATTAAAGTTCGTTGTGCATATTAATAATAAAAATAGATTATGTTTTTAGATAAAAATAAATTTACAGGACAAGGTCTGACTTATGATGATGTATTATTAGTTCCTGCTTATTCCGAAATTCTACCTCGCGAAGTTAATTTAGCTACCAAAATAACAAAAAATATCAAATTAAATATTCCTATTGTATCTGCTGCAATGGATACTGTTACAGAGTCCACTATGGCAATTGCAATGGCACAGGAAGGCGGAATAGGTATTATTCATAAAAATATGTCAATAGAGCAACAAGCTAATGAGGTTAAAAAAGTAAAACGCGCTGAAAATGGAATGATTATAAATCCTGTAACTCTTAACGAAAATGCATTAGTGATAGACGCTCTTAATATTATGAAAGAATATAAGATAGGCGGAATACCTGTTGTTAATGAAAATGAAAAATTAGTCGGAATTGTTACTAACAGAGATTTAAGATTTGAAAAAAAACTAAACCGTCCTGTGTATGAGGTTATGACAAAAGAAAATCTTGTTACTGTAAGCGAATTTACTGACTTTGAAAAAGCTGCTGATATTCTTCAAAAATATAAAATTGAAAAATTGCCTGTTGTTGATAAAAACAACAAACTTATTGGACTTATAACTTACAGAGATATTATAAAAATCAAAGAGCGTCCAAATGCATGTAAAGATAAAATGGGACGATTACGGGTAGCTGCTGCTGTAGGTGTTACATCAGATACCATGGAAAGAATTTTTGCTCTTGTAAATGCAGGTGTTGATATTATTGATGTTGATACTGCACACGGAAATTCCAAAGGGGTAATAGAAGTATCTAAAAAAATAAAAAAACAATTTCCACAAATAGAACTTATCATTGGAAATGTAGCAACACCGGAAGCATCTTTAAATTTGGTTAAAGCTGGAGCTGATGCTGTTAAAGTAGGAATAGGACCAGGTTCAATATGCACAACAAGAATTATTGCAGGTGTAGGAATACCTCAACTAACTGCTATATTCTCAATAGCAAAAGCCCTGAAAGATACAAATATACCGGTAATTGCTGATGGCGGAATAAGATATACCGGTGATATTACAAAAGCTATTGCAGCAGGAGCAGATTCTGTTATGATAGGTTCATTATTTGCAGGCGTTGACGAATCACCGGGGGAAACTATTATCTATGAAGGAAGAAAATTTAAAACATATAGAGGAATGGGCTCTATAGAAGCAATGCAAAAAGGTTCTAAAGACAGATATTTTCAGGATACAGAAGATGATATTAAAAAATTAGTGCCGGAAGGTATTGTAGGAAGAGTACCTTACAAGGGTTCTTTATCCGAAGTAATATATCAAATGATAGGCGGACTGAGATCTGGAATGGGTTATTGCGGAGCTAAAAATATTAATAATCTGCAAAAAGCTAAATTTATAAAAATAACAAATGCCGGTGTCCAGGAAAGCCACCCTCATAATGTATCTATAACAAGCGAAGCACCTAATTATAGCTATAACAGATAAAAATTATGAA
>CAZOSY010000028.1:1908-17403 GCA_964582565.1 uncultured Bacteroidales bacterium
TCTTTTATCTCTTTTATCTTTAAATAATGCTTTTGCTCAAAAAGAAAAAGACCCTGTATTTATTACTATTGGAAATGAAAACATAGCAAAATCAGAATTCCTTAATCTTTACAAAAAAAATAATCTTAACAGTAAAGTTATTGACAAAAAAAATATTATTGATTATTTAGACCTATACATCAATTTTAGATTAAAAGTATATGAAGCCAAAGAACTTAAATTAGATACTTCTTCTGCTTTTAAAAAAGAATTAAATGGATATAGAAAACAACTTACCAAACCTTATCTTACAGACAATGAACTTTATGAAGACCTTATTAAGCAAGCTTATGAAAGATCAAGATATGATATACGTGCAAGTCATATACTTATTAAATTAAGACCCGATGCTCTTCCAAAAGATACTATTATCGCATATAACAAAATTATGAATATCAGAGATAGAATATTAAAAGGCGAAAACTTTAAAAAAGTTGCTTTAGAAACATCTGAAGACCCTTCTGTAAAAGGTAGAACATCAATTAAAAGACATCGGGCTATTAGAGGAAACTTAGGAGACCTCGGATACTTTACTGTATTTGATATGTCCTATCCTTTTGAAACAACAGCATATAATACCAAAGTAAATGAAATATCAATGCCTATCCGCACAAAATTTGGATATCATATAATAAAAGTTACAGATAAAATACAAGCCATAGGAAAAATACAATTAGCACATATCTTTATCAATGTTCCTAAAAAGGATACTATAAACGCAGAAAAATATAAAAATAAAATTGATTCAATATATCAAAAATTAAAAAATGGCGAAAACTTTGCAAAGCTTGCAAAACAATATTCAGACGATAAAAACTCAGCAAACAAAGGTGGTATATTCCTTAACTCAAATGTTAACAGAATATTACCTGAATTTGTTATACCTATTTCTAAACTAAAAAAAATAGGAGATTTTTCCGAACCGGTATTATCACGATATGGATGGCATATAATAAAACTTATAAATAAAGAAGAAATAAAACCATTCAAAGATATGGAAGATGACCTGAAAACAAAAGTTGAAAGAAGTGACAGATATCAAAAAGTTAAAAAATCTTTTATAAACAAAATAAAAAAACAATATGCTTTTAAAAAAAATATTAATGCTAAAAAAGAATTTTATACTATAGTAGATGATAAAATATTTGAAGCTAAATGGGATATTAAATCTGCTAAAAACTTAAATAAACAATTATTTACAATTGCAGATAAAAATTATACACAACAGGATTTTGCCAAATATATAGATTCTCATCAAAGCGTAAGAACAAAGGGAAACATTGAAGAATATATCAACAGATTATATAAAAATTTTGTTAACCAAACTTGTATATCTTATGAAGAGAGCCAGTTAGATAAAAAATATCCTGAATTTAGAATGTTTATGAAAGAATATAGAGATGGAATGTTGTTGTTTGAACTTACTGATAAAAAAGTATGGTCCAAAGCTATCAAAGATACTGCTGGATTAAAAAATTATTATGAAAAAAATAAAAATAATTATATGTGGACACAACGAGTTAATGCCTCTGTATATGAATGTGATGACAATAAAATTGCAAAACAAACACAAAAACTAATCAAAAAAGGATATAATGATGATGATATTTTGAATGAAATCAACAAGGACTCTCTGTCTGTTGTATTAAATATTACAAAAGGAATATTCTCAAAAGGTGAAAACAAAATAATTGATTCTATAAAATGGGAAAAAGGGATAAGTGAAAATATTATGTCTGATAAAAAAAATAATTTTGTTGTTGTCCACGAAAAAATTGAGCCACAACCCAAAACATTAGCTCAGGCAAAAGGAATTGTAACTGCTGACTATCAAAAATATCTTGAAAACAAATGGATAAATTCCCTAAAAAAGAAATATCCTGTTAGTATAAATAAAAAAGTGCTGGCTGCTCTAAAACAAACATATTGATAAATAAATATATCAAGCCAAAAGAATTAAGAATTCATTTCTTGAAATAAAATTGTAGATTTTAAACCTCTTAAATGTTTATCCCGAAGAACATATCTCTTTTTAGACAAAAAGAATCAGGTATTTGTTCTGGTAAATATCCAGATAAATGCGAGATTTACAACAGAATTTACAATCAGTAGCCGAACATGGTTGCCTGATATTTTACTTAACTTTGTGTATTTTACGATTTGCCTGCGATTTTTGTGCTAACTAAAAAAACACTTCCTATACTGAATTCATCTATATTTATTCTCATTTCTATAAATGTCCTTTTATACATAAACTATATGTTTTTATTTCCCGAAAATTATAAAATTATTACTGTTTACCAGTATTTTTTTTTACTTTTTGGAAACTTACTAATTTTATATTAAACCGATATTCCACATCAGGCAGGTTAAAGAATAACATTGTTGTTCTTAAAATAAAATATTTTTTAAAAAAATACCAAAAAAAAATTGGAAATTTTATAAAAATTTTGTAAATTAGCAGAAAATTTAGCTAAAATAAAAAGATATATTTTTTTTAAATTATGAATAAATTGCAACATACTATTAGTATTAATACGGACTCACAACAAGGATTATTTGACATTACAGAACAAGTAAAGATATTAGTTAAAAATTTCAATATACAAACAGGAATGGTAAATGTTTATGTCCGTGGCTCAACTGCTGCAATTATGATTCAGGAAAACTGGGATGACAGCGTTCAAAAAGATGTTATTAACCTGCTTAAAAAATTAATACCTCCGGGAATCTGGCTGCACGACCAGCAGGATAATAATGGCGATGCCCATCTTAAAGCAGGTATCATCGGACCAAGCGAATCAATACCAATTATAAATCACCAACTCGGACTATCAACATGGCAAAATATTTTTTTATGCGAATTTGACGGACCAAGAAAACAAAGAGAGATTGTAATAACAACATATAAAATTGATAAGTAACTATATTATATCTGAAATAAAAATGTTATAAAAAAATACAAAGATTAATATTCATGAAACTATATAAAACAAATATTTTATTTAATATTAATAAAATTGTTTATACAATAGTTATATTGAATTTTTTGATTTTTTTCTCATCTAATAGTAATGCTCAAATATCAAGCGGGACTTATACAATTGGCGGGACTTCTCCTGATTATGCCAATTTTACTGCTGCTGTCAATGATTTAAATACTAACGGTGTAGCAGGTGACGGACCGGTTACTTTTAATATACGCAATGGAACTTATACAGAAATCTTTACTATTAACCAAATTACAAATGTTAGCTTAACAAGCAATGTTGTTTTTCAATCTGAGAATCAGGATAGCACTTTGGTAACATTAACAAATTCTTCTGCTACAACCTTAGTGCTTAACGGAGCTGATTATATCACATTTAAATTAATTACAATACAAACTACTGGCTCAAAAAGAGTTGTAGAACTAATTGCAGGAGCCACTAACAACAAATTTCTTAATTGCAGACTAAATGGTTACACTACTACAGGAACGAGTACTTCTTATGCTATAGTATATTCCACATCAACGGCTACCTTAGATAACAACAATGAATATAGAAATAATGTTTTTTCTGATGGAAGCTACGGAATTGTATTACTTGGTTCCTCAAGTTATACCGAAACCGGTACTGTTATCACCGGTAATGAATTTGTAACTCAAGGTGGATATGGCTTAAAACTCAATTATAATGATGGTCTTATAATAACAAACAACACATTTAACAGGCATACAAGTACTACTGCTTATTATGGTATGTATTTAAACTACTGCGATGGTAAAAGCATGATAAAGAAAAACAAAATATGGAATACCTCGGGCTATGGTTGGGGAATAAGATTTTATCAATCTAAAAGTACCAGTGGTAATGAGAGTGAAATATTTAATAATTTTATTACCATTAGTGGAACAACAGGAAACGGCTATGGTTTAAGATTAGAATATGGTGAATATGTAAAAGTATATAATAATAATGTGCATTCATCTCATACAACTACTAGCACTTCGGCTGCTACTTTTTATGCTTCAGGTAGTACCACCACTGCACACTATGATATTCGCAATAATATTTTTGAGAACTTTGGCGGAGGATATGCAGTATATATTAGCAATACTACCGGCTTAGATTATCTTAATTATAATGATTATTATTCAACAGGTACAAATATAGGAAAATGGGGAAGTACTGATAAGACAGATATGTCGGCATGGACATCTGCTACTGGAGAAACAAATTCACTTAACCTTGACCCGTCCTATACAGATGCTGCTAATGGTAACCTGCATATAGGAAACAGTAGTCTGGAGGGTGTAGGTATAAATATTGCGGCTATTACTGATGATATTGACGGAACAGCACGACCCGACCCGCCAACCATAGGTGCACATGAAACAGGAACTGCAACAGGTCCTGTTATTACAGTTGTAGGTGCTTTAACAGCTTATGAAACCTCTGTAGGAACACCTACTTCCGCACAAACTTTTACTGTCGAGGGTAGCAATTTAACTAATAATATATTAGTAACAGCACCATCTCATTTTCAGGTTCAGAAGCAGGGCGTTGGACCATGGGCAAGTAGTGTTCCCTTAACAGAGAGCGGTGGCACTGTTTCTTTAACAACTATTGAAGTTAGATACAATCCAAGCTCTGCTGATTCTCATAATGGCAATGTGGCTTGTTCCAGCACTGGTGCAACAACAAAAAATATAGCTGCTCAAGGCATATCAACTAATTGCTCAGGTGCATTTCAGGGAACTTATACTATTAACCCAGGATTAGCTGCAAGCTGTAATAATTACCAGACAATTTCTGATGCAGTTTCTGATTTATTAGATGGCACACGTAATGATGATAATTGTTATTATCAGGGACCAGGCATTAATGGAACTATATGTTTTAATATAGCAAATGGGACATACAATGAACAAATTAAAATTAAAAATATTTCAGGCACTTATGATTCAATTATCTTTAAATCTGCCTCAGGCAATTATAATGATGTAACAATAGAATACAGCTGTCCTCAGGATGGAGATATTAATAACTACGTGCTTCGTCTGGATGGAGCACAATATGTAACAATAAGAAATTTAACAATACAATCTGTAGGTGCAGGCTCAACTTATACTAAAGTTATTGATATTACAGGAGATGCTCATAACAATAAAATTACAAATAACAACCTGATTAGCAAAACAACTACCAGTCAGAGTAATGACAGAAAGGCGGTAGTTGCCTCTTCCAGTGATTTTAATAATGATAATAATCAAGTAAGTAATAATGTATTAACAAATGGTTCTCATGGTGTATATTTTAGCGGAAAAGCTTTTAACAATTTAGAATCAGGCATACTTATCCTAAATAATACAATAACAAATTCATGGTTCACAGGTATTCATTTTCAGAATCAAAATGCTCCAATTGCCAAAAATAATTATATTACTACAAATTCAACCAGAACAGATTTTAAGGGTATATATGGTTACTATACTGATAATGGATTAAAAATACAAAAAAATCAAATATATACAACAAGCGCCTATGGTTATGGTATATATTTATATTATTGTGATGGAACTGCAGGAAATTATGGTGAAACATCCAATAATATGGTATATATCGGTTCAGGCGGTAGTACTACAAATTATGGGATACAATTGAACGTAAGTGACTATCAAAAAGTTTATTACAACAGTGCTGTCTCAAATAGCAGCAGTACATTAAACAGCGGTGAACTGAATTGTGCTTTTAAGTCATATAATACTAACAATAACCAAATTATTAAAAATAATATTTTTGTAAATGCTGATGCAGGATTGGCAATATTTGTTGATATAGCAGCTTCTATTGAGGAGCTTGATTATAATGATTTATATACTACAACAGGTTCGGTTCTTGGTAGATGGGTAACTACCTCGTCAGCAGATGCAACACTGGCAAGCTGGCAATCTATAACACCGGCAACAGAAGATGAAAATTCCATTTCTGCTGACCCTTTATTTACTTCAAATACTGATTTGCATATATTAGAAAGTTCACCATGTATTGACAAAGCAATTGATGTTGCCGATGTTACCGACGACATTGATAATGAGTCCAGAGCTACAGATATAGGAGCTGACGAATATGGCAGTGGAGTACAACCTGTTGAATTATTGTTTTTTACTGCCAAAGTAAATAAAAAAGAATCCGTTGTACTGAAATGGAAAACTGCATCAGAAATAAATAATGATTATTTTACTGTTGAAAAATCTGTTGATTGTGCTAATTTTGAATTAGTTGATATTATAAAAGGAGCTGGTAATAGTAATATAATTTTATATTACGAAACTTATGATAATAAACCATATATTGGAACAAATTATTACCGCTTAAAGCAAACTGATTATGACGGAAATTATAAATATTCTGATATTCGTATGGTATATATTCCTTTGACTAATGACAAAATAAGCATATATCCCAATCCTATAAAAGATAATATCAATATTCAAATTAATGCAGATGAAAAAACAAATGTGTCAATAGAAATTATTGATATAAACGGAAGAATTGTTTATAACAGAAATAAAAATTTGAACAAGGATAACAACCTTATTGAGATAAATGTAAGTAATTTGAATAGTTCTGTTTATTTTGTTAAGATACTTAATAATAAAGGTTATATACTTTTCACTAAAAAAATAAGTGTTATTAAATAATCAAAACTTTGTCTCTCATATACATAAGTAATTACTATTGTTACCAATATCAATTTCTAAATACTCTAATTTCTAAATCTGATGAATTTAAAATAAAAATACTATTTTTGTATCTAAATATTAATAAACATAATATAAACTATGAAAACATTTTATCATCTATCAAAAAAACTTTTATTATTTCTGTGTTTTACAATAGTTATATATGGAAATAACATTTTAGCACAGACAATTCTCTTAGGTCCTGAAGAATTTAACTCAGATGTTATAATACATGGAAGCTCGGCACCGACAAACGTATGGTTTGCTCCTGATTATAGTACTCCTATTGACTATATATCTTCAGGAGGTTGCACAGGCGCATGTGCAGGATATTCCGGCTCATGGAACAGCTATTGGGGAAACTTTTTAAGAACACCGGAAGTAAACTGTAATGGCTTTGACTCTGTTAAATTAAATTTTGATATATCTAATTCCTACTTTTCTTCACAACCCAACGATGGAGTAAGATTCTATATGTGGGCAGACGACGGATATGTAAATGCCGTATCAGTATTAATTGATAGCGTAGAACATGGATATATTGACGGAAACGGTATTTGGCTGATGTTTGACCAACAAAGAACATGCATACACGTCAATGTTATATTTGATATATCTTTAATAGCAAATAAATCAAACATACTGTTTTATTTAGATGCCAACTGTGGATACAATAATTCAAACATTTATGAAACAAAACTTGATAATATATCTGTTACCAGCTGCCTAAATGAAATTGTTTGTTCCCCTTATGCAGGAGATGATGATACAATTTGCGCATTGCAATATAATCTAAATGCCTCTTTGAGTCAAACAGGTTCTACAGGAACATGGTCTTCTTTAAATGATTCTATTTCTTTCTCTGATATTAATGACTCTAATGCTACTGTTTATGTGAACAATTATGAAATATATGAATTTATATGGACAGAGACAAATCCACAGTGTTCAAACTCTGATACTGTATCCGTTACTTTTGCTGAAACACCAACAGCAAATTTCTCTTATATTACAAATGATTTAACTGCTAGTTATACTAACACCTCAACAAATTCAAATCTCAATTACTGGGATTTTGGTGATGGAGATAATTCAACTGAAATAAATCCTGAACATATATACAATGATTATAGCACTTACAATGTTCAGTTGATTGCAGAAAGTGAATATGGATGTAAAGATACTATTAACCAAAATGTTAATATTATTCCAACAACAATAGATGATATGCAGCAATATGATGCAATAAATGTATATCCAAATCCTAATGAAGGACTTATAAATATTGAATTTGGAACTATATATAATGAAAAAATAAATATAGAAATTAGTAATGTAAATGGTCAGCTTTTATTAAAAAAACAATTTAATATTACAGATTATTACAAAAATAATAATTCCGATTTTATCGGAATAAAACAAATTGACCTGTCAGGTTATGATAAAGGTGTTTACTTTATAAAGATTTATAATACCAGTTTTGTTAAAACAAAAAAAATTACAATCTATTAACTGATGTTTTGCTTTTTAATATAACTATGATTGGTATTTTATTAGCCCTAATTGAAATATAGTTATTTATGGGGATAATTGGACTTGGAACTTGGAACTTGGAACTTGGAACTTGAAACATTAATAAATATTCATAATGATAAAAGAATTAGTTTTAAAAAACAGAAGTTACAGAAGATTTTATCAGGAAGCAGACATAAAACCTGAGACATTAAGAGAGTTTGTTGATATTGCACGACTTTCTGCATCAGGAGGCAATGTGCAGCCATTAAAATATATTCTTTCTTATACCAGTCAAAAAAATGCTCTGATTTTTTCTTGTCTTACCTGGGCCGGCTATCTTAATGACTGGCAAGGACCTTGTGAAGGTGAAAGACCATCAGCTTATATAATCATACTTGGCGATACAAAAATAAGCCGGTCATTTGGATGCGATTATGGAATAGCTGCACAAAATATTCTTCTCAGTGCAACAGAAAAAGGTCTTGGCGGATGCATGCTCGCCTCAATACAAAAAGATAAACTTCGTAAAGCACTTAAAATATCATCTCAGTATGAAATACTTCTTGCCCTGGCTCTTGGCAAACCAAAAGAAACAGTTGTAATTGATACAGTGAAAAATAATGATATTAAATACTGGCGCGACAAAAAACAAATACACCACGTGCCAAAACGAGCTATTGAGGATATTATTATTGATTAAAAAAAATAATAGAGTCCTTCCTTTTTAACAAATTTGGTTTTTGCCTGTCCAATAAAATTTGTATTAGGCAAATATTTTACTTATCTTTTGCAAACCTTACTCTATAAATCAAAGATTTTTGTATTTTTGAAAAATGTTTTGTCCAAAATTTATAATAATATTGATTTTTTTTTGTTACTTTTTTTGGAACTTAGAAAAGCAAACGAATGACTATTAATGACTAATAACAATATTAATACCCTAGGATATTATCTAACGGTATAAATAACTAAATATCAACAGCATACGAAAATATAAACACATGAAATCCAATTTACCAATTCATCCATTTACCCATTCACCCATTCGTTTATTCGTTAAAATACTAACAATAATATTTATCTTATTTATCTCTGATAATTCTTATGCACAAAAAAACAAAAGAGATGTAATACAGTTCTCTGGCGTTGTAGTCAGTGCCGACAGCTTAAAACCAATGCCTTTTACCAACATAATTATTAAGGATTCGTGGCGTGGGACAACAACCGACTATTATGGTTTTTTCTCTTTTGCAGCATACGAAAATGATACAGTTATATTTTCTGCAATAGGATATAAAAAATCTGAATTTAAAATACCTGATACATTATCTGAAAACAAATATTCCTTAATTCATGTGATGACCGTTGATACTATATTGTTAAAAGAAACTGTTATTTATCCTTGGCCTACTATTGAACAATTTAAGCAGGCATTTGTAAATCTTGAAATTCCTGACGATGACCTGGAAAGAGCTAAAAAAAATCTTGCTCAGGCAGAAATGAAAGAAAGATTTGAAAACTATAAAATGAATGCCAGTATGAACTATAGAAATTATATTAACAATCAAACCAGTAAATTATACTATGCAGGACAATTCCCTCCAAACAATCTGTTAAATCCTATAGCATGGGCTAAATTTATAAAAGCATGGAGAGAAGGAAAGTTTAAAAAAAAGAAATAATCTAACTTGAAGAAACCCTAACCCAATTTTATTCTTGCTTTATCACTTCATCGCTAAGTCCTTGTCTTTTGCTATGGTAATCTCATTTTTTTAATTTAATAATTTTTCCATGTTTTATTTCAAACATTTTACATTCTGTTTTTATATTACTAAATATTTTTTTAATTCGCTGTTTGTCTGTATCAGTAATAAAAATCTGCCCAAAATTGTTATTGCTAACAAGTTTTATTAACTGTGTTAACCTGTTATCATCAAGTTTATCAAAAATATCATCAAACAACAAAACAGGATTAAATCCTTTAATGTTTTTAGTATAATCAAATTGTGCTAATTTAAGAGCAATAATAAAAGATTTTTGTTGTCCCTGTGAGCCAAACTTCTTTATAGAAAAATTTTGCATTTTAAAAACAAAATCATCTTTATGAATACCTGTTGTTGAATATTGTAAGATTCTATCTTTTTCCAAAGAGTTTGCAAGCAATTCTTTAAAATCAGTGTTTGTTAATTGCGATTGATATTCTATACTAACAAGTTCTTTATCCTGTGTTATAAATTTATAATATTTTTGAAATACAGGAGAAATCTTTTTTAAAAATTTTTTTCGTTTTTCATAAATTTTATTTCCAAGCATAATCATTTGCTTATCCCATATTTCAATAGAAAGTTTATCAAAAAAATGTTTTTCAGCAAAATGTTTTAGTAATGTATTTCTTTGAACAAGAACTTTGTTATAATTTATAACATCTTCTAAATAAAATTTATCAAATTGTGAAATAACTCTGTTAATATATTTTCTGCGGTCTTCACTCCAACTATATATTAAATTATTATCAGCAGGAGAAATCATTACTAATGGAAAAAGCCCGATATGTTCGGATAAACGGGTGTATTTATTACCATTAAGCTCAAATTGTTTTTTATGATTCCTCTTTTGTATGCAGCTTATTATATCTGTATTACTGTCTTTTTTATACTTCCCATGTATAGAGAAAAAATTAGCTTCATGTAAAATATTTTGAGAATCAATAGAATTAAAATAACTTTTACAAAAAGACAGATAATAAATAGCATCTAAAAGATTGGTTTTCCCAACACCATTATCACCAACAAAACAATTAATTTTTTTTGAAAAATCTGTCTTGTTTTTAATATAGTTCTTAAAATTATTTAAAGATATTTCTTCTAGATACATAATAATTATATCTTATGTATATAAATTTATATACACAACAAAGATAAGTAAATTGTCAAAAAAAATACATTTTTCTTAATAATTAGTAAATTAGCAAATTGCTTTTGCAAATATAATAATTACAAATTTTGAAATTCAATAATTAGTTTTTTTAATTTAATATCCAAAACAATATTAATATGGATACTATTTTAATATATTTTCCTGATACTAAAAATTACAATTCTGTTTTACCTTATGAGCTGGTTTATCAGGAAGCTGCAATCAGGCATAAAAACAGGAATATTGTTTTAACAGATGGTCGCTATGAAAAAAATATTGAAAAAATAGTATTGGAAAATAATAATAAAATCAAACTATTTATTGTCAGTACATTAATAAAATTTACATCTGTTACTGTTAATTTTCAAATTGAAGATGGACTTCAAAAAACAAAACAGATAAAAAACATATCTAATATTCCTGTATTATGGACAGGGCTAATTCCTACTATAATACCAAATGATTTATTAAACAATAATGATATTGATTATATACTAACAGGACAAAGCGACCATGTATTAAATAAATTTGTTGATGGAATAATAAATAATAATCTTGACAATTCAATTAAAGGCTTGGGCTATAAAGACCATAATAATGAATTACACATTAACAAAAATGATAATATTCCAGATGAAATAGATGTTACAAATCTGGACTATAATAAGATAAATTTTTCTAAATATATTCATGATAATACAATAGATTATCTTGCTTCTACCGGTTGTCCTAATAATTGCAGTTTTTGTTCTGTGCCAATTGTTTATAACAGAAAATGGAGACACAGAACAGTAGAACACATAATTAATGATATTAAAAATTTTATCAGAAGCGCTCCTAATATTAAAAATGTCCATTTTAGAGATGACAATTTCATGGGTAACAAAAGGTTTGTTATTGAAATTGCAAAAGAATTTATTAAAAACAATCTTGATATACGATGGAGTGCTCAAACAAGTGTTAATTTACTGAAAGTATTTAGTATTAATGAATTAAAATTATTAAAAAAATCCGGATGTGCAAATATTTCTTTTGGAATTGAATCAGGAGATTCTTATATATTAAATAAAATAGTTAAACAAAAAACCAGTATTACTGAAAGTTTAAAAGCATTAAAAATATTATCAGATGCAGACATTTCTCCATCAGTTACATCAATAATTAGTTTTCCTTTTAATAATAACAGAGATGTAAAAAAAACTTTGAAGCTATTAATGAAGATAAAACTAATTTATCCAAATTTATCAATATACTCAACCTTTTGGATACCAATACCAAAAACAAAATTATTTAATGAAATTCAAGAACAGTTGGATTTTAACAATGGAATAGAATACTTAATCAGACATAAAGCAACGCCTTGGACATCAGAACATACAATAAAAAAAATTAAAATTTTTGAACAATACTATTTTTCATTTTCAGACCCTTTATTTTATAAAAAAGTGCCAAAAAAAATAAGTAAAAAAATTCATATTATTAATGTTCTTACATATCCATTGATAAGATTACGTTTCAGGATAAAATGCACATCTTTTCTGTTTGATGGATTAATAATACTAAAATATATTGAAAAAATTAAAAAAAGATATTGCATTCAGGAAGATAAACTAATTACAAATGCAGGTGTAAGACATCTTACAAGTAATCAAAATTTCGGGTACAAACTAAAAGATTAATAAAATTATCTTAATTTAATGATTATCTGCAAATTGGCAAAAAAAAATAAACATAAAAATAATATTATATAACTCTAAATTTGTATATTATGTTAATAGTTGGTGCAGGAGCTGCCGGGAAAGAAGCTTTAGGAATCTTTCTTTCAAATAAAAAAAATGAAGAAGTTTGTTTTTTTGATGAAAACAAAAGTTCTCCTAATTTATTATATAACAAATATAAAGTTATAAAATCTATAGAACAAGCTAAAGAACATATTAAAAATAAGGATAATAGATTTATTACTGCTATAGGACATCCCAGAATAAGAGAAAAAATGACAAATAAGTTTGAGAATATTGGCGGAAAATTAATTTCTTTAATTTCTTTAAGGGCAAACTTACTATTTGACAGATTCAATAATTTGGACAATGGAATTATTATACAGCCGGGTGTTACAATATCCCATAATGTCCAGATTAGTAAAGGTTGTATGTTACATGCAAATTCTGTGATTGGACACAGTGTAAAAATTGGCAAATATGTATCTGTTGCCACAAATGCTTCAATTATAGGACCAGCAGTTATAGGTGATTATTGCGTTATTGGAGCAAACTCTGTTGTGCTTCCTCATTTTAAAATCGGAAATAATGTTATTGTTGGTGCCGGCTCTGTTGTAAATAGAGATTTACAGGATTATGAAACTTTTCTGAGCCCAAGAAATGTATGATATCTAATGTATGTCTATAAAGTAAGTGTTTAGTTCAGAATGTTCGAGTTCGAGGCTTGCGCAGTCTTGAAAATCAGGAGTTTACTTTTGTAAATGACTGATTTGAAAGACAAGTATAACGAGGAAATCAGACATTATGGATAAACACTATTTAGTTTCTATTTTATGTCTTTATCATTTGGCGGTGTAAACATTTTGCCTATTTGTGCCAACCTCGTATAATTTTTAAAACTTTTTTCTGTCTCTTTTTCTGCAATCTTTATTTCTTCTTCAGACAATTCATCAAGAAAACAATTTGGGTCTTGTGCAAAGACATTGCCTGTTAAATAATAAGCCATAACCCTGCATCCTCCGCAGGTAAAACGATATTTACATTTACCACATTTGCCCTCTAACTTATCCCTTTGAACAATTTTTTTAAACAATTCTGATTCATATAATATATCTTTCAGATTTTGTTTTAACACATTCCCACCTGACACATGGTCCAGAAACATAGGACAAGGAGCAACTTCTCCTTCAGGATTAATAGCATAATATGACCCTACCCAACAGCCAACTGATGGATTTGTCGGAACACCATTTTTCTCTTCTGTCTGTCCTGATATTTTTTTATATGTCTCATAAGGCAAAAAATATGGATGATAGCTGGTGCCTCCTCCAAAATAGCCCCTTAATGTGGGATGAAAATATTTACGTAACATATCTTTATCAAGCATAAGGTCATAAGCTTCAGGATTATTCCTTGGCACAAAAGGTATTCTATTATATGGTAGTCCTAATTTTTGAATGGTTTTTACTGTATCAGGAAATGTATGTATATTAAATTTCCCAATTGTAACACTAATATTAACTCTTATATGGTGCTTTTGCAATAGTTTTATTTTTTTTAATGTAAAATCTACAGGCAAATCTCTTGTAGATATATTATCCTTATCAAAAGAATTTATTCCCAGTGATACAATAAGGTTATCACCCAGAATGGATTTTATTCTTTTAAGCACTTTGTCATTCAAAAGAGTGCCATTAGTAACTATTCCAATACGAAGTCCTATTTTGTTAGCTTCATATAGCAAATCATATATATCCTTTCT
The DNA here is from genome assembly GCA_964582565.1 of uncultured Bacteroidales bacterium. Classification (GTDB taxonomy): domain Bacteria; phylum Bacteroidota; class Bacteroidia; order Bacteroidales; family CAZZDX01; genus CAZZDX01. The sequence continues at coordinate 16,589 of CAZOSY010000028.1, forward strand.
CATAAGAGGTTCGCCACCGGAAAAACCAACAAATTTTGTGCCTGATTTATAAGCAGGTATCAAAATCCTGTTCACAATATCATTAAAAGACATATCAACAGCATCATTATATTTTCCATTAGAACCTGTTGAACAATATTTGCAGGAAAGATTACATTTCCTTGTTGTTTCAAGATATAATGTGTGAAAATGTGGTAACATAATAATTCAAAATCTATATTAAATTTACAAATTTAATATAAAACTCACAATTTTTTACTATTTTTGTATATATTTTATATTTATCTGTAAATGTCAGGTAATAAAAAATTTTAATATTTTTATTGTTCACAGAGATAGTAAAGCTAATGTAATTTATTTACTTACAACAAAAGAAATTGACTGGATAAATAGAGAAATAATTAGTGTTAATGGTGGAGAACAAATTGTATACTAAAACAAATTTAATATAATGATAAGCAAAGATTTAGAAAAAAAGATTATTGAACGATTGCCTTATGAATCTTCTTTTAAATTTGTAGATAATATATTAGATGTAAATGAAGATGAAATAACCGGAACATATACTTACACAAAAGAAAATTGCTTTTATAAAGGACATTTTAAAAATAATCCTGTAACCCCGGGAATAATTCTTGTAGAAACAATGGGGCAAATTGGCATAGTAAGCCATATAATTTATCTTTTGAAATTATATGAAACAAATCAACATTTCTACCCTCTTCTTATTAATGTGCAGAGTGATTTTTTTAAGAGAGTATATATTGAAGAAATAATGAAAGTTCATGCTAAAAAAGTATATTACAGAAAAAATT
>CAZOSY010000029.1:0-17311 GCA_964582565.1 uncultured Bacteroidales bacterium
GTTAGTTTTAATAACCTGATTGACAGCAATGTACTAAGTCCGAAACTTAAATTATGAATAAAAGCAAAATAGATAATACAGCAATTTTTAGCGAGATAAAATCATTTATTGAGCAAAGTAAACAACTCGTTGCTATTTCGGTTAACTCAACACTTAGTTTGCTATACTGGCAAATAGGTAAACGTATTAATGAAGAAATACTGAACTCAAAACGGGCAGAATATGGTTAAATCTTATTTTGAGGTGCTACGGTAAAATCTTATTTTGATATGCTATTACGCTAAGTCAGATCCGCCTCTGGCGGAAAAAACAAAAAAAATTGTGCAACTATGAATTGAAAATAATTGTTTTATTTTTGTCAAAATATTAATACTCTACATACAGACGTAAATTAATAAGCCCTGAAAGGGCAAAATATAACAGCACAGGGCAAAGCCCTGTGATGATAAAGCAAAGCGATAAATAAAGCCCTGTAAGGGCGTAATATAAGAAGGAAAGTAATAATATAAAATAATAAATATGGGACAGTCATTAGCAAAAAACTATATTCATATTATCTTTAGTACAAAACATCATAAACCATTTATTTACGAAACTATTGCACATAACCGAATAGATAATTAATGAATTATGACACAGCAACAAATACAAGAACTTTTTCAACTCCGATATAACCAAAACAAATGGAAACAGTTTCTTTCAAAAACTTTCGCCAATGCCCGCTTATTATCAACACCCGAAATACTAACCGGAATAAATTCAGATGTTGCAACACAAGCTAGCCGGCTTGGTTATATTGTATTGAACGAAGACGGCATAGAACGTAACATTGCAGTTTATGATGTAACACTTGCCCGGGGAATTGTACTTGAACGAAACCGTGTAGGTTTACGAAACCTGTTGCGAAAATACTGGAAAGATATTGATGCTGCATTTATTGTTTACCATAGACCTGATACTTTGACCGGTTCATTACAAAATTGGCGTTTTTCTTATGTTTCGGAACTTACGGGCTTTGATGCCGAAGGTGAACTGATTAAAGTTAAAACAGAACCAAAACGCTACACTTACATTTTAGGCGAAGGAGAAAGTTGCAGGACTGCTGCTGAACGTTTTGCAATTATTACCGAAAAAGGGAGTAATACAACTTTAGACCATGTGAAAGATGCTTTCTCTGTTGAAAAACTTTCTAAAGATTTTTTTGAAGAATACAAAGAGCATTACGAAAATTTTGTTGAATTTCTTACAGGTAAACGATTAATTAAAAGCGGGAGCAAATGGAAAAAAAAACAAACAGGGAAACCAAATCCGCAACTTACTTCCATTTTTAACAATAACGAAAAAGAAGCCCGGGACTTTAATAAAAAACTGCTTGGGCGTATTGTATTTCTTTACTTTATTCAGAAAAAAGGTTGGCTCCGTGTTCCCGAAAAAAGTGACTGGGGACAAGGCGACCCGAATTTTATTTGGAATCTTTTTGACAATAGAAGAAACAAAGGGATTTTCTATTCAGAATATCTGAATAAACTATTTTTTGATACACTTAATACACAACGAAAAGATGATTTAATTGAATTAATACCGGGCGAAAAAATTCGCATACCCTTTCTCAATGGTGGTTTGTTTGAAGAAGAAAATAAAAAATACCGAACCCTGATTTTTCCGGATAAACTGTTTGAAAACCTTTTTGAGTTTTTTAACAAATACAACTTTACCATTTACGAAGACGACCCCAACGACCATACCGTAGCTGTTGACCCTGAAATGCTCGGGCATATTTTTGAAAACCTGCTGGAAGACAACAAAGACAAAGGTGCTTATTATACGCCAAAAGAAATTGTGCATTATATGTGTCAGGAAAGTTTAATTGAATACCTGACTACATGGTTTGAAGGTAAAGGATACAAAGTGATTCCTGTAAATGCAGAATTGGGTAAAGAGGATAAACCCGAATTATTCCCTATAAATCAGGGAAGACAACAACTTGCTTTTGAAATCAATAAACCTGCTTCAATTAAAAAAATTGATAGAGCTTTAATAGAAAAATTACTAAAAAAGAAATTAGACGATGCTGACAAAGCATTGGTCTTAAAACATTCTGATGAATTTTATATGGCTTTGGATAACGTAAAAATCTGCGACCCTGCCATTGGCTCAGGTGCTTTCCCTATGGGTTTGCTAAAAGAAATTTTTACGGCAAAACAAACTCTTTACACATTTAAACACGGAAATACCCAAGGATTTAATGCTTCCGGTGTTAAACTAAACATTATCCAAAATAGCATTTACGGTGTGGACATTGAAAAAGGAGCAGTGGATATTGCACGTTTGCGTTTTTGGCTTAGTTTGGTTGTTGACGAAGACAAACCCAAAGCACTGCCAAACCTTGACTATAAAATTGTTGTAGGCAATTCTTTAGTAAGCAAACTCGGTGATGATATTATTGATATTGACTGGAACCTGAACGAAACGTCACACGGTTTATTTGGGCAAGACCTTGTAAAACAAAAAAGCAAATTGCTTGAAAAAATAAGCCAAGAGCAAAAGAAGTTCTTTAACCCTGATAGTAATAAAAAGAAGTTGGCTGCTGACATTCGCAAGATGAAAATTGATTTGTTGCTCAACCAGTTGGAACTGATGGTAAAAACACAAGGTTTGGAAACCCAACCAAGCGGACACGGAAAAACCATTACAAAACAAACCCAAATCTATTTGGAAACCATTGGCTGGAAACAACAAATTGAAAAACTAAAAAAACTCAAAGCCAAACCTGAAGCACCGCTGCACTTTTTTGACTGGAAATTGGATTTTCCTGAAGTAATGAATGAGCAGGTTACAGATAAAGTGGGCTTTGATATTGTTATTGGGAATCCGCCTTATGTAAATATTGAAAAAATAGATAAGTCAATTAAAGATAATATTTCAAAGTTTAAAACAGCATACCAAAAGTATGATTTATATGTTTTGTTTTATGAAATTGCGTTGAACCTATTAAAAGAAAAAGGAATTTTAAGTTTTATTACTTCAAACAAATTCTTATCACAAGGTTATGGATTAAAGCTTAGACAAGAATTTTTACTTCATCGAATTGACCAAATAATAAATTTCAATTACGATATTTTTGAATCTGCAACTGTTAGGACTTGTATTGTTCAACTTACAAAAACACCGCCTTTAAATTCTCATTATATTAATTTAATTGATGTTAATACCATAAGAGATAAAGATAATTTCTCTAACAGAATTATTGTAGAAGTTCCTCAAAAAACATTTGATGATACCGAAGAAAATAATTTCAGAATCAATTTAACTAAAGATAAAATTGCACTAATCAATAAACTTAAAAAACAAACTCTTCCATTATACGATATTTGTTCAGTTAATTATGGTTTGAGACCCATAAGTAAAATAGAAGGAAATGATAAATATTCATTTATTAAAAATGAACATAAAAAAGGATATAAAAAATACTTTGAAGGAAAAGATACAGGGCAGTGGTTAATTAATGAATATTGTTATTTAGATTATAAGAAAGATGAAATTTACAATCCAATGTTTGAAGAACTTTTTGAAAATCCAAAATTAGCAGGATTATGCACTTTAAGTGAAATTAATAAACTTCGATTTATCTATGATAAAGATGGGAAATACTGTAATCATTCACTTGGTATAATAACACTTTGGTATTATTTTAAAAATGTTGATAATGTAACTATTAACAGAACTATCACTCAACAGAAAATAGCAACATCAAAAAATTATTCCTATCAATATTTACAAGTAATTTTAAATTCCAAACTAATTAAATTTTATGTTAATGAACTTATGTATGATGGCACTCATTTTTATCCAAATCATATGAAGGTATTACCAATTAAAATTTCTGAATTGAAAAACCAAACCCAATTTATAAAAACGGTCGATAAAATTCATTCATTAATTTCGGAAAATAAAGAGATAAAAAACTTAGAGCAACAAATAGACAATATGGTTTACAAACTCTACGAGCTTACTTATAAAGAAGTAAAAGTAATAGACCCTGACTTTCAGTTGAGTGAAAAAGAATATGAAGCAATAAAAGTGTAAGAATATGGCCATTTAGAAATTAATAAGAAAATAGCTAACGCAAAAGCCAAGCACATTTGCAATTCAAATGTAAAATTACCCTTGTATGATTTAATTATTTAAAAAAAATTATGTTTTTTATTTGTGAATATACAAAAAAATAAAGAGGAATAAAATTTTTTAAGACCTCTGCTTTATATCAAATTTAAGAAGGTATAAATGGAACGTTTAAATAATTACGTTCTATGTATATCAGAGTTGGCACCAATTATACTAATTGAATACATATGGGAGAAATAAGTAAAATAGTAAGTGATTTAAATTTACCTAAACATATTCTTGATAAGGGAGAAGCTGCTATTAAAGCGGTTTTTGGTCCTTCAATAACGGAAATATCAGAGACTTTTGCTGATAATTTCAGACTTCGAAGATTTAAAAATCAAGTAAGAATTCTAGAGAAAGCTCAAAAATATCTAAGTGAAACAAATATTAAACCCAAAGAGGTAAAATTAAAGATTCTTGCACCATTGGTTCAATATTGTTCTTTGGAAGAAGATGAAAAACTTCAAGAGAGATGGTCAAAACTTGTATTTAATATTGTTACTATTGAAGGCAATACTCTATTAAAACAAAATTGCACAGAGATATTGAGAAAACTATCAAACGAAGATGCTCTCTTACTTGATTATCTTTATGATAAGTTTGTTTTAGAACGAAGCAAAAGATTTATGAAAAGTAAGGAAGAAAAATATTCTTCATATAGAAAAATAGAAGATTATCCTTTAAGTTGGTTTTCTTTCAATATTAAAGATTTAGCTAAAAAATTTAGTACGGAGAAATACGAAATAGAGATACAAATATCTAATATAATAGCATTGGGATTGGTAAAGTGGCTTCCAGAAATAGATTATTCGATTGAAATGGGGTGTTATTATGGTGATAACAAGATAGGTGAAGATATTGCTGTTTATGACGACGAAACGATAATTTTAACTAATTTAGGTGTAGAATTCGTTAGGATGTGTAAAGTTGATAAATAATTGGTGTCAACAAGCTATAAACGTCATTTGGCGGGCAGTACGAAAAAAATGACTGAGAATATTACAAACAAAACAATATAACAAACAATAAGTTGCTATATATGCCAAACGCCGTTTATAGCAGCCGTTATATTCAATTCAATTTCTAATTTTACTCAACTTAACAAAATTTTGAAAGTTTATTTTTAAATTTAACTTTTAAGTATTATTTTTGCAATTGAATTAAACATAAAATGCTATTACGTTAGGTGCAAGGCTAATAAAAATGACTTTTATCTAAAATAATTATAATCATGAAAAAATTTCGAGTTTTAGTAGTTGACGATAAAAAAGCAGTTATAGATTCAATACGAGACAGAATTGACTATAATTTCACAATTGGAAACGAGAAATACGTTGTTGAATTATCTTGCTTGGAAGTTGAAGTCATAAAAAAGGATGATGATACATATGAGTTTTCTAAAAAAACTATAGTTGATTTATATGACCTATGCTTAAAACCATTTCATCTTTTGCTACTTGATTTTGGATTTGTACAGAAGGGAATAAAAACAGATGTTGAAATTTTCAGACTAAAAGAGATTAAGCCAAACAAAACTCTAAGGGAGTTAATTGATGAAGTTGTTTTAAATCCTTCGCATTTAGTAAAGCAATGTTTTAAAGAGCCAAAATATTTTAAAAGAATAAATAAAAATTTTATTGAACATAGTGGAGCCTTATATCTATACACTTATATACCGAACCAATTTGAAGAAGACTACACAAGCGTTGATGTTAGAAAAAATGTTACCAATGAGCATTTTCCAAAAGCAAAAATTAAAGTAATTGATACAAGAAAAGAGCTATTTAATAACAGACAATTTGATAATAAACATGATAAAGACTATTATCCATTTCTTATTACAAAATTTCTTTCTAAAATAATTCAACATGAAATGTCAGAAACAATAATAAACCAAACAGAACAAATAAGAAGCAAATACAGACAAATTAAGAAAAACAATAAACTAAAAATGTTATCAATCATTCTCTTGAGTTTAATTTCTGGAGTCCTATTACCGACAATTATTGATTCTGTGAAAAATGGAACATATACTTTCATTATTGTTTTTACATTTTCTTTGGCAGTAATTATTTCTTTCTTAACATTGATTATTAAGAATTTAGAGCAGAAAAACGATAAATTGACAAAATAAAGCCCAACACCTAACAATGTATAAAAATAATAGCCGGTTCTGTAGTAATTTCAAGGATTGTAACCCGCTTCAGCTATCATATAATCTGACAGGAATGAAGCCCGCATTCGGCTACTATTCTTATACTAACCGTCAGATTGTCTAAAAACTATTTAAAATTAATTTTTTGGCTAATATAAAAAAACATAAAATATTGTAAGACAGGCATTTAGTTTACCCCGTTAAATAATATTCTTAAAAAAAAATAAAAATTCAGATTATTAGACAAACTGCCGTTAGCAGCAATTAAAAAATATGGAATCAATAATAACAGTTAGTGCATTACTCTTAACTATTGTGGGAGTATATACATTTTTTAAAATCGAGAAACTAAAGAATTTGCTTATTGGACAAGGGGAATCAGTAATTAACAAAATTGAGTTTTACGTTTCTGAAGAAATTAGGAATAGTAAGTCCGATATTAGTGATAAACATTACCTCAAACATGGGTGTCTTGACAAAAAGTATTTCTTAAGATTAAAAAATGCTATTTCACGAAATAACATTTATGGTGTTGAAGAATCATTAATTACAGCTACTATTAATGAACTTAAGAAAACAAAAAGTGATAATACAGGTTATTACGATAATGTTTTACCCAAGTTTATTAAGGCTAAAAAGGCACTTTACTTACTAATTATAATAGCTTATATATGTATCCTGATTTTATTTGCTATTATATCTTTATCAATTATTAGTACTATTCCAGAATTATTAAAAATATCGTCAGGATTACTCCCTTATTTTATCTTTATTGGATTAGCATTTTCAATAATACTTTCAATTGTAATAATGACAATATCTCTCTTTAAAAAAGTAGGATTTGAAAAAGAAAAGTATAAATCTTGTAAATGTTTGCGCATCAAAAATCCAAAAATTAATAAACTATATAACTGCTGCCAATAAATAGGTTTCAAACGGCTCTCAGAGCCAAGTTTAAAGCAAATGTTGAACTAAATCCTTTGTAGTAATTTTAGTTATGGGTTTTGAATAGTTTTTTAATTTTTATTTAGGGAAGAATAGATTTCTTTTTTGAGTCAATTCAATTTTAGTCCTACCCACATTGGCACATTTGCTTTTGTCTCGACATGCAAAGCCAACTATTAGGCAAAATCAAAAGAGCCAATCCTGTCATCATTTAGATAAAAATGACGATTCATATCAGTACAGTCAGGTTAATCCTGACATATTTACTATAAAAAGAAACTTTTTTGTATTTGGATACAAATTATTCAAATTATCTTTCATATCTTTGTAGTCAGGTTAATTCTGATATTTTTACTATGAAAAATAAGCATATATCAACACAGTCAAATGAACTTCTGACCTATTTTAATAGTATGGACAAAAAGTGTTTTGATTATACTCAAGCACAAAAAGCCCTTCCTGAATCAAAACCAAGTGCGATAAGAGAGTTGTTGAGTGACATGACAAAACGTGGCTTGTTGATGAGATTAAAAGAAGGCGTTTATAATATTATTCCATATGAAGCAAATGCTGAAACCTTTATGCCTGATTGGCATTTAATAGCTGAGCATTTGGTAAATGATGCCAAACATTATATCGGGTATTATTCGGCTTTACAAATTCATAACCTGATAACCCAACCATCTTTAAAAGAACAAATTGTAGTTTCGAAACAAATAAGACCGTCTGAAATCAGCATCAAGAATGTGCCTTTTCAATTTATTTACCATAACGAAAAGCATTTTTTCGGAGCAAAAAAAATGTGGATTGACAGCTTTAACAAAGTTCTTTGTTCTGATATGGAAAAAACGTTTATTGACTGCTTGTTTAAACCTGATTATGCCGGTGGAATAGTTGAAGTTGCTAAGGCTATTTACACTTCAAAGGGGAAAATAAAATATGAAACCCTGCTTGATTATATTAAAAAATTTGACTCACAAGCAGTAATAAAACGATTAGGTTTTTTGTTGGAAACGCTTGACATCAAGAACAATATAATTGACAAACTGCAAAAATTAAAAACTGCATCGTATGTTGTTTTAGATACTGAATTGCCAAAAACAGGTAAGCGAATTAGTCGTTGGAGTATTCAACAAAATTTAGAAACTGAAACCATAAAATCTGCTATTTATACATGATAAAACCAGGAGAAATACAACAAAAAGCAAGAGAAGAAGGTGTTCGGGACCAGCAGATTGAAAAGGACTATGTGCTTTCATGGATATTGAATGGCATTTCTCAACATGAATACCTTTTTAAGATTTTTGTATTCAAGGGTGGTACAGTTTTCTTGACTCTTTGCATTAAGGCACATTGGCAGGTCGCACAAGCTTTCATATAGACCAAACCTTCCAAAGAGCTTTCCTGCCCCAACGCACGGACAGACAGGGGATGATAAAGAATTACGTTGGGTAATAAATAGATTTCAAATGGCTCGTAGAGCCAAGTTTAAAGCAAATGTTGAACTAAATCCTTTGTAGTAATTTTCGTTATGGGTTTTGAATAGTTTTTTAATTTTTATTTAGGGAAAAGTAGATTTTTTTTTTAGAAATTTTGGCTATATGTCAAATATAGTGGGTAATTAAATTTTGATTATTGCTCAAATTGTCTTATTTTTGAGAAATATTTATGAAAATTTGAAGGTTTTTAGACGGACTGCCGTTAGCGGTCATTCAAAGAACAGAAACAGTCCCTTTACAAAAAGTTTAAAAATAAATATAAAATCAAAATAAAATAGTATTTTTGCAAGGTGAAAAAAATAGGATACATAGAAATTAAAATCACAGGTTCTAAAGGAAACTTAGATTTGACTCCTGATAATTATGATATTAAGGAGATAATTTCTATTCTTGAAAATGCTGAAAAACTTCTTTATCCTGGCGAAAAAAGAGATAGACCAACAATAAGTTATAGAATTGAAGAAGGTTCAGTAAAACATATTTTAAAAACATCAATTCAGTATATAATTGGTTTTAATGCAATAATTGGTCAGATAAATCAAGTGCAAAACATTGATTTTTTAGATATTTCAACAGCAAAAGCATTTGAGGATATACAAAATGTTGCCAAAAAACGAAATTATGTTTTTAATATAAAAACGTCACTGGATAATACTAATGAAGTAAAAGTTGATAAAACAACACAATATCTTAGAACAGAAGCAATTTGGGCAGAAGCTGAATTTTATTTCTATGGTAAGGTAACTAATGCGGGTGGTAAAGACAAAGCGAATATTCATATAGTAACTGAAGAACTTGGAACAGTAAGAATTCAAACACCTATTAGCTTCTTAGAGCAATATGACGAGAATTTATTATACAAGGATTTTGGTATTAGAGCAGTAGGTAAACAACATTCAGAAACTGGTGAGGTTGATTCTTCTACCTTGAAATTTATTGAGTTGGTTGATTATCAAACAAAATATGACGAACAATATTTAAAAAGACTTAGAGACAAAGCAAAAAAATCATGGCTTAGCAATATTGAACCTGAAACATGGTTAAAAAATATAAGAGGAGGTTATGATACATAGAGCTGTATTACTTGACACAAGTTTTTTTCTTAGATTTTTAAATGACTCTGATCCATTATTTGAAAATGCAGATAATTATTTTCGTTATTTTCTTCAAAAAGAAATAACAATGATGATTTCAACTATTTCAATTGCAGAATATTGTGTAGGAGGAGATGTACATGAATTGCCTTTGAAAAACTTACAAATAATTCCTTTCAACCTTGACCATTCTAAACGTACAGGAGAGTTTGCTAAAGTTATTTTCCAGAACAAAGGAAAGTTAAAACTAACAGAAAGAAATATTATTCCAAACGACACAAAATTATTTGCACAAGCAGATTGTGAAAAAGCAGTTGACTTTTATCTAACTTCAGACTCAGAGAGTTCAAAAATCTATCATTTACTTGATAAAGAAATTAAACCAAATTTTAATTTTATTGACTTGAATACACCATATAATGAAACATTTGGAGAGCTTGATTTATAAAAAGAACGAACCGCCAACATGTGATATATTTAATTGCCGAGACAGTAGTAAATATCAAGGTTTGTAGCTCGTTTTAACTTTCTTGTAAGTTGAAAGATTTGTGCTTTAAAATCGCTTACTTCTCATATTGCCATCGTTATATTCAATTTAATTTCTAATTTCACTCAACTTAACAAAATTTTGAAAGTTTATTTTTTAATTTAATTTTTAAGTATTATTTTTGTAATTGAATTAAACATAAAATACTATTACGTTAGCGGTAATTAACAGAAACCTAAAAAAATTAAGAATCTACTAACTTAAACAATAAAAGATGTCTATTCCATTTAAAGAACCAATCCCTCCTTATAACATTAATGTTTCGTTAGAAAAATCAAATTTAACTAAGTCAATTAATTTACGTAGGGTGCCAAAACGTGAATCAAATAAACTTCTTTTAGCATCTTGGAATATTGCAAACTTAGGTGCACAAGGAAGAAATGAAAGTGCTTTAAAACTAATCGCACATATTTTGAATCGATTCGATTTAATAGCAATTCAAGAAGTTAATGAAAACTTCAATACTCTCCTTTCTATTGTAAAAATATTAAGAGGATATGACTTTGTCATGACAGATACAGCAGGAAATACAGAGAGATTAGCATTTATATATAAGAAATCCAAAGTTAAGCCAAGACAACTTTTTGGCGAAGTAGCACTCCGAAAAAATGAATATCCGAAAAGAAATATTAATGTACGTTTCAAAGATAGAGGAGAATATAAACTAAAAAAATACAAAAACATTAAATTTATACCTTTTGATAGAAACCCTTTTATAGCATCGTTTCAAGTTGGAAATCTCAACTTGACTTTGGTAAATGTTCATTTATACTTTGGTAAATGGCAAGATTCTAAAAAGGAAGAAGACCAGTTGAAATATTGTCGAAGAGTACTCGAAATTTATGCTTTATCAAAGTGGGCAAAAAAAAGAGATGATAAAAATACAACGTATGATAAAGATATTTTATTAATGGGAGACATGAATATTCCAGTAATGGACACATCAAATAGTGCATATAAAGCTCTCGTTCAATTCGGAATGCAGCCTGTTGATTACATGACAAATGTTGGTGGATCAAATATTAATAATAACAAAACTTATGATCAAGTTGCTATTGCTCCAGGAACTATTCAAGAAAAAATACTTGGAGTTGGAGTTTTTGATTTTGATAATTCAGTATTCAAAGACAAATGGAAAGAATTATCAAATCAATTGAGTCATAAAAAGGCAACATCTATGTTTTCAGCTTACATGAAACATCATATATCTGATCATAGACCAATATGGGTGCAATTAGACATCACATAATTAAGAATATCAAGTTAAAATAACTACCGCTAATAAACGCTCATAAATAATTGCCGTGACAATTATAAATTTAACGTTTGTAATCTGTTTCAAGTCTGCTAAAACCAGACAATAAACTGCTTGGCAAGCGGCAACTATTCATAGCCGCAAACCGTTAATTATCAATTACAATTTTCTTATTAAAGTTTCCTATTCTAATAATATATATTCCGCTTGTAAATTCTTTTAAAGAAATTGAGATATTATTTTTATCAGAAGGAACAGGATATTGTTTTACTTTTTGCGAAAGCATATTAAATATTTCTATATATAATCCATTGGTTTCTATTATATCGGGAATTTTTATATAAAGAGTATTATTAGCAGGGTTTGGAAAGATATATATTTCAGATATTGCAGAATCCGGAAAAGTTTGATTATAGTCATTAAAAGTGGCGGGCATAAGTTGAAAATTACCGGTTCCGTTGGGATATCTTCCGTAAGATATATCTTCACTTTGTTGCCCGAAACTAGTATTGTCAATGCCACTCTTGTCAGAGTTAGATAATATAAGTGTTTCTCCTGATTTTGACAGTTTGAAATTAGAATGTAGCCCTTGTTGCATATTATTATCAGCCCAGATAATTATAAAATCATTGGCTTTAATAGTTGTATCAGGGAAAGACCATTTGTAAGGGTCGTCTGTTTGGTCAGAAAGGAACATATTAACAAGCCATATATCATTATTTGTATTATTATATAGTTCTATCCAGTCGTCATATTCATTATTCTGGTCTTTTACAGTAGAAAGGTTAGAAGCCATTATTTCATTTATAACAAGGTCATGCATGGACACTATGACCATAAGAATGTCCATGAAGATGCTTTTTACAATTTTTCTTTCTCAAATCAGGACATAATGTCCCGATTAATCCTTATAACAATGAACAATGGATTTATTTATTGTTTAAAGTTCCATTCATGGTCACTATGTCCATGTGAATGTCCATGCATATCATTTCTAATATAATTTTCACCTTTTACTTTGACACTATGTCAAAGTAAATGTCAAAGTTTGTTGTTTTTCTTACAATTTTTAATACCTACTTGGACACTGTGTCCAAGTATTTGTCCAAGTATTTTAACCATTATAAGCATATCTATATTTTGGAGAATTAATTTTTTCTCCATTATCACCAATTAAGTCTAAAAACCTCATTTTTGTAAGGTGCCTAAGTGCAGTTTTATCACTTATTGCAAAATATTCAGCATATTCTTTTCTTGAAACTTCACCTCGTGTTTTTACAAAATCATACCCTGCAAGTTCTTCATCATTTAGTTTTTCAATTGCTTTATTTGAACTAATATCACGAACAGCATCAGGTATTCGGGGGAAAGCAACAATTAGATTAGGTTCTTCAAAACTGATAATCGGTAATGGTAACTTATATTTATCTCTTAAAGACCTGTAAGTATCCATACCGACACTTGTTTCTTCCATTAAATCCATTTTATTAAAAATAAAAGTTAATTTCTTATTACGACTAAATGAAGTAGCTGTGAAATTCTGTAACTTTACAATAGTAACAGGCGGTATAGGTTTGCCGGGACTCTTGACTATAATCTTGTCAGGAGTTATTTCCAATTGAACTTTTGCACCGTCAATACTATAATCCCTGTGAACAATTGCATTAATAATAGCTTCACGGATTACTTCTGTTGGAAAAAACGGAATTTTTTCACGTTTAAACTTAGAACGCTCAAAACTTTCAGGAATGACTTTCTTAATCCAGCTTTCCACCTTATCAGGAATAAAAACAAGAGCATCATCAAAACTTTGTACATCAATTTCTCCATTACCATAATTAACTTTTGCTTTCACAGATGCCTGCTGGAATTTTAATCTGGGATTCTTCCCGAATAATAATATTGCATTTCCTGTTGGAATATAATTATTATTATCTGTATCTAAAAGTTCTAACTGTTTTAATTCCTGTAAAAACTTTGAAGAATTAAATTTAAGTTTGCCCCCGGTCTTATCAATATATAACTGAAGAGCTTCTTTAGACAAACTTTCAATATCGGTGTGTTCAGCTTTCTTATTGAGTTCATCTTTAGGTATGGACTTTTCTTTTTTTGCCTTTTCCTTTCTTATATACGCACCTTTGAGAAACTCTTTATTGATTTTTTTAATTCTTTTGTGCAAATCTGTATCAAATTGATGAACTTTTATACTGTTTTCTAAAAGAAAATTAATACCACTATGGTCAACTTTGGGGTCAGGGTCTTCAATACCAAACCATACATCTGATATTCTTGCATTAACAATTCTTTCAGCACAACTTATTTTAGGTGCATTTCTGGCACCAGGGGCACAGGGTTCCAATGTTACAAACAACCATGAACCTGTTAAATCTTTATTTCTGTTCTTTTTATCAAGCAAAGTATATTCAGCATGGTCTCCGTCACGTAGTTCTCCTCTATATGCTGTATCTTCTGTTCCATCAGACATTACTAATACTGCACCAACATAAGGAACTGATTTATCTTTCCTTTTTTCCTGAATAGATTTTTTCATGACTTCTATAGCCATTATCATATATTCTCTTGGTGTTTTTCTTCTTTTCTTCTCGGTCATAAATACATTTTTTTATCATAATAAATTACAAGCAAAATTAATTAAAGAATTTTATATTTGCATCAATTATGAAAAGAATATTAAAATGACTTGTCCTGATAGATAAATGCCCATCCTAATTTGCATACACATTTGCAATTCACACCAGCCAACACTGAAACCAAAAATTGCAAAAGATCTTGCCTTGCCAACACAGAGAAGAAGAAACAACGAAACGCTAACATCGGCTCAAAAACAAGCGGGTGGTGAAAAAGTTATTGAAAGTTTGTAAATATTTACTACTTTTGTCTCGGGTGAAAATGAAACAGGTGTCTAATGCCCGCCAATTTTTAGCCAAACCGTCAGATTGTCTAAAAACTATTTTATAAGGCAACTGTTTAATTATTTAACTATTTAACGGGGTTAATTAATATTCTTAAAAAAAAATCAGGTTTTTAGACAAACCATCGTTAATTATCAATTACAATTTTCTTATTAAAGTTTCCTATTCTAATAATATATATTCCGCTTGTAAATTCTTTTAAAGAAATTGAGATATTATTTTTATCAGAAGGAACAGGATATTGTTTTACTTTTTGCGAAAGCATATTAAATATTTCTATATATAATCCATTGGTTTCTATTATATCGGGAATTTTTATATAAAGAGTATTATTAGCAGGGTTTGGAAAGATATATATTTCAGATATTGCAGAATCCGGAAAAGTTTGATTATAGTCATTAAAAGTGGCGGGCATAAGTTGAAAATTACCGGTTCCGTTGGGATATCTTCCGTAAGATATATCTTCACTTTGTTGCCCGAAACTAGTATTGTCAATGCCACTCTTGTCAGAGTTAGATAATATAAGTGTTTCTCCTGATTTTGACAGTTTGAAATTAGAATGTAGCCCTTGTTGCATATTATTATCAGCCCAGATAATTATAAAATCATTGGCTTTAATAGTTGTATCAGGGAAAGACCATTTGTAAGGGTCGTCTGTTTGGTCAGAAAGGAACATATTAACAAGCCATATATCATTATTTGTATTATTATATAGTTCTATCCAGTCGTCATATTCATTATTCTGGTCTTTTACAGTAGAAAGGTTAGAAGCCATTATTTCATTTATAACAAGGTCATTTTCAGACAACTGAATACTATTTACAGTATATGAATAGCATTCATATTCAGCTCTTTCAGGAGAAAATTTTCCTGCATTGTTATTTTCAGCATAGATATAATAAAAGACAGTAGCAGCAGGATTAGAAGCAGGTATTAAAGCTCCAAAGATATTATCTCCGGCTATTCCGTCATTATGGTTACCATCATCATACATTGATATTGAATTAAACGGAGCAAAGGTCTCATTTTTATATTCTAAAAAAGCACTGGTAAGATTAGATATATTTGCTGTTATCCAGACAGAGTCATTATAAGAAGGTGAAGATACAGATTGTTGTATATCAGAGATATCCGGAGCTTGTTTAATGATATTTGAATCTGTTAAAAGATAATTATATCGTGGGTTCATCAATACGTTTATTCCATAAATATCAGGTGTATTTGGTGGTGGAGGAAAATTTTCATCCAATCCGTGTTGAAAAGCAGGATATGGATATAATGAGTTAGGGTCATTGGCAACGAAGGTATCTATCATATTTTGTAGTTGTGTTGCCCTGTTTTTCATTGCATTATTAGCAAGAAATTCATTTATAAAAGTTCTGTAATGAGCAAAATATCTTTTTTTATAATCAGGTATTGCCATCAACTTTTCAATCAAAGGTCGTTTGTCATTATCATAATTCCATAGAGGATTCAGGTTAATCATTTTATCAATACTTAGTTGTCCCTGACCGCCATTTTTGAATACGCCAAAGCATTCATTTAAGTCCCAGACAATAGTATTAAATCTGTCATAATCATTTTCATATAAGTAATAATTATGTCCTGAGCCGGTATAGCTGTCCATATTAACAGAAATATTGTTAAATACGTGCATCCATAGAGAGCGGTCAATATCTAAAAAATTATTAGCATTGTTTGGATTATTATTTAGTTCTAAAATCATATTCATAAGTTTTGTCCAGCCATAGTCAGATTTTATTTCATAAGATTGTTCATAGCAGATTGTATCATTGCCCATAAATATGAGTGGTGAAGATATTCCTTCTACTGATAAGCAACCTGATGGGGGAGGTTCAGGAGTTCCTGTAATTGTAACAGGGTCGCATTTAAAAAAACTATTGTCTTTTGAGTTAAAGTGTTTGTTTAAGAAAGGTTTGTTAACAGATTCAATGTTAGTATATAATCCACATATAAATCCATTGATATATAACACAATATAATTTGCCTGTGGCTCAGGCATATAGTTTCGCAGGATTTCATAAGATAAGACCTCTCGCACACAACTTGGGTCTTTAAACATATTACCGATTTTTAAAGTAATATATCCATATAGATTTTGGTCTTTTATATAGTCAATTTTAATATTAAAAGAGTTTTTCTTTCTTTTCGGGTCATAAGAGCTGTTTCCTTTAAATCTGACACCTACACTGTCATATTTTATTCCATCAACTGTTAAATCGGCTAATACTCTACTCTCAATATTGTTTAATTTAAAAGAGTCAAGAATAGAATCCCAGTTTGCTTCATAAAAGTCAAGATACAGAGTTCTGATAGTATCAATATTATACAAATTTTGTCCGTATAATTTGTTGGTAATCATTACAAAACAAAATATAGTTAAATAAAGTAATATCTTTCTCATAACAGATAATTTTTTTAATCTATTTTAATATGATGAACAGCAATACAAAAAACCGATATTATAATCAATGGGTTAATCCGTTGGTTTGGAATATAGAGACAAGACACGTCTTGTTTCTGCTAAATTATAATTTTTGTAACCATTCACAGTTTGAAATTAAAAAAATAAAGTAAAAAGCCAAAAGACAAAAATTAAAAGTCAAAAGTGTCTTGAGTTCAGAACATTTATCTTGATTTTGAAGTTACGATAGATTTTGCAATTATTTTTACTAATTCTATTAATAAATCTGTT
>CAZOSY010000030.1:0-16987 GCA_964582565.1 uncultured Bacteroidales bacterium
AATAGTCAAATAAAAATCAGTCCTGAACACACCGCACGGAAAAGCCGTTCAACTTATCGCCGCCGTTGCCCCTGCTCACGGTAGCGTTGCTGTAATACAAATGCCGAGTCCACGCATGCGCGGCATCAGCCTCCGTAGCCGACCACCAGTAGCCGTTGTTACCAACAGGGCTGAACGAGCCAGACCAGGAGTTGCCGCCCGGAAGGGCTGTCCAACCACTGCTGTTGGTTGCACCGGTATTGGGACTTGCCCAGTGGCTTGCGCAAGTTTCTTTCAGATTGCCGCCTTCATCTGTGCCAAGCCAACCAGTAGTGGTTTCATCGTAAGGAAAATCACTTGGATTTGAACCTATATTTTTTTCTAATAATGTCCATTCATAATGTGATGGTACATGCCAACCGGCAGGACAAATACCCTGAACAACCGGCGAACATTGTGCATTTGCATCAGGTGGCGGGGCTGTACCATTACACGAGGCAGAGCCGTCCATCATTTCTGCCCATTCGTATAAACCGCCATAAGTAGTACAGTTGGAGGTGTTATTGTCATAGCAGTATTTTTGTGTTCCTGCACCTCCTTGGCCCGCAGCTGCTGTTACATAAGTACCATAATTCAGATTTTCTGCCATCCAAATCTGTGTGCCTATTTTTACCACAACATAATGATTGCCATCAGCATCAGTACAGTCCACAAAATTAAAAGTTACGGTTTGGCTGCTTGTCGGCACAAGCATAAATACTGTCTTATATATGCCACCTGAAAACCCTGTGAACTTTAACAAGTCGCCTGTAGTATATTGCATATCTATTATTGATTTTATGCTTTTTAAACTTTTATTATTTTCTGTACTTAAAGCTATGTTTGGTGTTTCCTGTGCAGGAATTGTTTCAATATGTTTTATTTCTGATATTTCTGCTGTAATATTACTGCTTACTATCTTTGCTGTAAAGGAATATTTATCGGATTCAATCCTGAGTGTATATATGCCGCTGCCGAGCCAGCTTAACTGGTATGTTTGCTTTCCTTTTGCCAATAATTCCTGTATATGTGAAATTCTTCTTCCTGTTATATCGTAAAGTCCGATATTCGCTTTTCCGCTGACAGGCGCTTCAAAATTTATTAAACATAAACCTGTTGTTGGGTTAGGATAGACCCGGATTGTATTATCGACACTATTGCTCAGTTCGTTTATTCCTACCGTTCCTGTCAAATGCAATATGTTGCTTCCGACAAGATTTTTGTCAGTGCATTGTGTCAGATTTTCTACTTTTACAGAGTCAACCGTTGTGCTTGCTCCGGTTCCTGCAAAGTCAATCTGATAATCCTGTGCTTTAGTCATAGAAATTAATACAAGCACAGAAAAAAATAAAAAAATGGTTTTTCTTTTCATAATTTTTTAATTTTTTGACAAATATATAAAATTTTGTTATAAACAAATATATTTTACTTTTTTTGTCCATTTTTACACTTTTTTGTGTAAATCTATTTTAGTGCTTTACAAATTAAATTTGTGTAATTTTTGACAATCAGGTAGTTACCTGATAGAAATTAGGTCAATTTAACGTATAACCTGTTTGGCTTTGGCTTGTCCAGGTTAGGTATTAAAAACATTACCATAATATTGCACTAATGGTGCTGCTCTTATAACAAACATTAATAATAAAAATATTAAAAATGGAAATTAAAGATACTCATACTTTTTCAAATTATAAAGATGTAATAATAAAACATTCGGAAATTGATATTAATGTTGATTTTGACAGAAAAATTATTTCCGGTAAAGTGAGTCATTTAATTAATAACAAAACAAAAGTAAAAAGATTATTACTTGATATTAATGGACTGGACATAAAAAATGTTACACTGGGAAAACAGGAAAAAGACACAAGTTATAATTTAGGTAAGCATATCTCTTATCTTGGCAGAAGTTTAGAGATAAAGATTGATTTATATACAAAATTTGTCCACATTTATTATTCAACATCTTATAATGCTTTGGCTCTTCAATGGCTTGAGCCGAGACAGACAAGCGGTAAGATATATCCGTTTCTTTTTACACAATCCGAATCAATACTGGCACGTTCATGGATTCCTTGTCAGGATACACCATCAGTAAGATTTACATATAATGCCAAAGTCAAAGTTCCTAAAATGCTGATGCCAATGATGAGTGCAGAAAATCCGACAGAAAAAAATGATAAAGGCATATATAATTTTTCTATGAAGCAATCTATACCTTCTTATCTGTTGGCTCTTGCTGTGGGTAATATTGTTTACAGACCTGTTGATGACAGAACAGGTGTTTATGCCGAGCCATCTGTCATTGATAAAGCGGTTTATGAATTTGCAAATATTGGCAAGATGGTTACATCTGCTGAAAATCTTTACGGACCATATCGTTGGAAAAAGTTTGATGTGCTGGTTTTGCCACCGGGTTTCCCTTTTGGTGGCATGGAAAATCCTCGTCTTACATTTGTAACACCGAGCATAATATCCGGTGACAGGTCTCTCACAAATGTTATTGCTCACGAACTGGCTCATTCATGGTCAGGAAATCTCGTTACTAATGCTACATGGAACGATTTTTGGCTTAACGAAGGTTTTACTGTGTATTTTGAAAGAAGAATAATGGAAAAAATTGAAGACAAATCTTATGCAGATATGCTAATTTATTCAGGGCTTCAAAATTTAAAACATACTATTAAAGAACTTGGACAAGACAATCCTGATACAATGCTTAAATTAAATCTTGAAAACCGTGACCCTGACAAAGGAATGACTTTAATTGCTTATGAAAAGGGCTTTTTCTTTTTGCTCTTAATAGAACAAACAGTTGGAAGAAAAAACTGGGATAATTTTTTGAAGAAATATTTTAATACTTTTTCATTTCAATCAATGGATACAGAAAATTTTATCATATTTTTGAAAAATGAATTATTAAACAAAAATGATAAATGGTATAAAAATATTGCTGTTGATAAATGGATTTATGAAAAAGGACTGCCTGATAATTGTCCAAAAGTAAAATCAGAACGATTTGAAAAAGTTGATAAAAATGTAGATAAATTAAAACAAGGTTTATCTGTTTTTGAATTAGATACAAAATTGTGGACAACTTATGAATGGTTACATTTTTTGTATAAATTGCCTAAGCAACTCTTTGTTAATCAGATGAATGACTTAGATATGGCTTTTCATTTTACAAAATCAAAAAACAAAGAAATACTTTGTGTCTGGCTGCAACTGGCAATTGAAAACAAATATTCAAAAGTGTATGATACTCTTGAAGAATTTTTGATTAATACCGGAAGAAGGAAATTTTTAGTGCCTTTATATAAATCTTTGCTTAAAACTAAGCAGGGAAAATTAATGGCAAAAAACATTTATAAAAAAGCAAGACCAAACTATCATTATGTATCATTTTCAGTGCTTGATAAACTATTGGAACCATAAAACTTTCAGATAAGCTGTTTGCAAAGGACAGGACAGAGATTAAAAATTGGCAGGAGTAACTACTAACGATGGCAATATTAAATGTTGGGCATTTTGAAACTCCAATATTTCAATTTATTACACCGTTTATTTATTGTTAATTCTTACATATTCACCACTTTCTGCCCAAATTTTTATATTGCGTGTTGTGCACCGTTTTTATTAATCTTCATTATCTTCTTCCTCATCTTCATAGTTAAATTCAACTTTGCTTTGCTTGATGATTTCAGATAAAACATTTCCTAAATTATTTTCTTTTTCAATTTTGTCAAGTGATTGTTTTAGGCTGTCAATATTTATTATCTCTTCAATGCAGTCCATATATTTTTCAACTACTTTTTCTACGGTGTATTGCTCAATTGCTCCGTCTCTGATACTCTTCTTTAATTCATTAATTGGAATTGTTGACTTTACAACAAAGGTTACTGGAAATTTTTCAAGTTTATCAATGTCTAAAAAGTATTTTTCACATCTGTCGTTTCTGTTACTTGAAAAAATCTACCAAGTGGCTTCATTACAAAATCAATACCTCCATCATTAGCATTTGTTCGCCCAGTTTTGTAAAGTTCTAAATTATCTTCCTCCACTGTATCAGTGGTATAGCCCCAAAATATACTTTGTTCTTTGTAATCATATTTTAAGATTGAGAAACTTACAATTTCAAAAATACGTGCATCTACATTTGGTTCAATAAGTGATAAAATAAACTCTTTTACTTTTTTAGGTTGTTCTGTTTCGATAATTTTAAATTGCTTACTTGTTTTTATAAAATTATCAAAAGCACTTTTCTTAGTTTCAACATATTTATCAATAATTTTAATAGTTGCTTCTGCTATATTAAATTTTTTCTTGTTCGCTTTTACAATTAATAAATTTTCGTTTATCCAATACCTTTTAGTTTCAACAACTCTAATGATTGGAATATAATCAAAGGTTGAGAAATATTTTTTGAACTCTTGGTTCATTCTGTGATTTAATGCGTGATTTTGTAGTTTTGCTCCAAATGGCAATTCTTTTTGTCTTTTGAGAAGGTCAGAAAATATTGCTCCGTCATATTTTGAGTATTTCCCTTTTTTATGATACTCATTGTTAATATAATCTTCAATCAGAACATATATTGCATAAATATTTGCAAAACTTCCTCTTGATTTTGATCCTCTATCTGCTGATACAGTTTTAATATTCAAATATTGAATTAATTCACTGTTTTTGAAAATTTGTTCTGAATTTTTCCCAAAGTATTTCTCTAAAACTTCTTTTATTGTGTTTGTAAAATTATGCTTCATATTCTTTGCTTTGCCTCAAATAATGTTTGTTGTTGAGTATTTTTAATTTGATAAGTTTTTAGTTCAGGCATTAAATCTTCACCGTTTAATTTGAATTGCTCTAAAACACGCCTTATACCAATTTTAGAATAACCATCATTTATTTCAATTCCAATGCTTTTACGGTTAAGTTTTTTTGCAACAAAAGAAGTTGTAAAAGTTCCAGAAAATGGGTCTAAAACAACATCTCCTTCATTTGTGCTTGCCTTGATAATTCTTTCTAAAAGTGCTATTGGTTTTTGAGTAGGATGGTTCTCATATTCAGCCATTCTGTATCTTACTCTTGGGAAATTCCATACATTTCCCGGCACTTTTTTAGTATTATATGGTTGTGGTGGATTTTTCCGATAGTCAATTAATTTCCTCTTTGATCCAGTCTTGGCTTCAACTAATATATCGTCTGAATTAAAAGTGTATCTTTTTTTGTCCTTTACACAAAATAAAATAGGCTCATACATTGAGCCGTAATAATTCTTCGCTTGAACACCTGAACTATCATATGACCAAACAATTCGAGATAAAATTTCAATTTTGTCTCTTAAATAAATATCAAAATACGGGATAAACTGAGTAGATGTCATAATATACAAGCTTCCACTCTTTTTGAGTTTTTTTAATAGTAAATCAATCCATTGATAGCACCATTTTAAATAATCCTCGTCATTTGTCCACTTATCTTTTAGTCCATTAAAATCTTTCCCAATGTTATACGGTGGATCAACAAAAATTAAGTCAATGCTATTGTCTTCAATTTTATTATGAAGAACTTCAATTGCATCTCCTTGATATATTTTATGATTTTTATTTCTAAATTCGTTCATTAAAATCCTTTTATAATTTTTAAAATACAAAGATACTTTTTATTCTTTGTGTCAGCAATTTAATCTTGCACGGTCTTTCTTCAAATGGTGTAGAACGATGGCAATATTAAATTTTTGGCATTTTGAAACACCAATCTTTCAATTTATCTCATCGTTTATTTATTGTTAATTCGCCCATATTTACCACTTTCTGCCCATTTTTTTATATTGCGTGTTGTAGCCAGTACCTTATTCATTTCCGTTTAATATGTCTGTTAGAAAACTAAACTTCAACTTTTCTGAACCATCATTTTCTAACCATTTAAATAACTCTTGTAACCACAAATATTTACTGTAGATATGTTCGTCATCATGGTAATAATATAGGTTCTCTGTTATATATTTCTTTATTAATTCTATATTTTCTTTTTCTCCAGTTGAAGCAGTTTTTAGCAAATCAGTTGTCATTTTAGTAATTGACCCAAGTAACTTTGATGTTGGGTCATCGTCATTTTCATCAATGGAGTTAAATACAGAATTGAGTTGTTGAATGGAACTATCAATTAAGCCTAAAGGATTTAAGAATGCTTGATTTTCCCAGTCTAAAATTATGGCTTGATTAAGTCCAAAATACCTTATCTGATTTGAATCATAGTTGAGTATCTTTTTAACTATTTTTTTATCAAGTATTGTTCTTGGATAAATAGCCTTTTTACTTTCTAAATAGTACGCATTTACTAAACCTTTAGAAAATATTATATTTTTATCAGCATAAAACGAACCCATTGAAATCCCACCTCGTGTAAAGAATCCTTTAGACATCATTATCAGCTGAAATCCACGTATATATATTGTTAATATGTTGAGATTTGATAAAAAATCATTTTCGTTATCAAAATATGGTATCGAAATACAAATATTATCTGAAAATGTCTGGTATTCTAAATGCTCAATAGCTTCTTTATTGTAAATATTCTTGTTGTCAAGCAATTGCTCTTGAGCTAATGAAAATGATTCTTGAATATCTTGAAGAAATGTAGAAGTAATATCATTCTCATACCCGTTTATAAAATCACTGAAACCTAAAATATCTAGGAAGCAAATAATTCTTGGTTCTGTATCCACTAGGATATTTTTAAAATAATCTTTTGGGTTTTTAGTTAACCTAATTCGGAAATTCTCATCAGATTCTTTTTCTAAATGGACTTCAAACATGCTAGAGAATTTTTTTAATTTGTTTTTTAATTCAGTAATCTCAAATTTTTTCTCATCGATTAGGTTATTAGTTAGGTTTCGGATTTCACAAGATATATCGTACAGTAATTCTTTACATACTTCATCATCATTTATTTTAATTTTTTCATCCTCAGTTTCATTCTCTGAAATTCTTAAAAATAGATTGTGCAAACTATCGTAGTGATTTTTCCAGAATATCTCTAAACGCTCAGGTGGAGTTAATTTATCACTATTGTATTCAAATAGATTTCTCTTCATAGAACGTTTGAATGCCATCAAGAATGAATTATGATTCATAGGCAAACTAGTTTCCTGTAGAATATTTTTTATTTTTCTATTCGAATAATAAGATTTG
The DNA here is from genome assembly GCA_964582565.1 of uncultured Bacteroidales bacterium. Lineage (GTDB taxonomy): Bacteria > Bacteroidota > Bacteroidia > Bacteroidales > CAZZDX01 > CAZZDX01. Next base: position 7,209 of record CAZOSY010000030.1, read on the forward strand.
CACCATTCTATTGCTGATACGGTTACAAATGTTTTTAATGTTTTAGGCTGAGGAGTAAATTGAATATTTAGAATTTCTCTTGGAAATATTTCTTTAGCCTTTATACGGATGATTTGTGTTAGAACAATTTCAGTGATAGAAATATTTTCATTCGACAAGCTACTAAACTGAACAAATAATTTATGTTTCGGGGATTCTAAGTTATGATTAAATAATGTTTTACTTATAACAACATATTCTTTTGCTTTAGTTATCTCAGTTTTTATATTCCAACTTGATGCTTGATTAACAATCTCTTCATTGAAGTTATCCGTGATAACAATTGATTCTATTGTTTCATCCCAAACATTAAGTTGTTTAGCATTTTCAATAATACTTGTGAAAATCTGATTTATTGAATCAAGTAATTCCTCTGTTACAGGATTTATATAATTCAGCTTTATGTCAATTATATTTTTCATTTACTGCTGAAGTTTCTTTGTATTGGCTACAACGGTTTGTGTATGAAGCGTTGGGCATTTCGAAGCACAAAATTTCAACTTACGATAAAGTTCAAACGGGCTACAAACCTTGATGTTACTACTATCTCGCCTATTTTTTATAGCCTTTGTTATGGGCTTGGCTTTCTTCATTCTTTCCGTATTATTAAATTTTGTTAGCTTTTCTGTCAGCGTTGGCAAAGACATACTTATTGACAAGTTTTGACTCGTGTGGTTGGCTTTCAGCGACTTGGCAATGTGTATGGCTTTATGCATTGGCTCCTTCCACTATTTTTATTTCTTCTTCTGTTAGCTCATAAATTTGATAAACTATTTGGTCAATTTGATATTCAAGTTTTGCTGTATCAATATCATTTTTCTTTTGTTCCATAATTCTATCTACTAATCGAATGACAATTTCTTGTTTTTCTTCCGAAACTATAGGAATTGGTAATTTCTTGATGTAATTCAATCCATATTTCCGAGCATCACCCATTTTAACAGGACAAATGTCATAAATAATCCATTCCATTAGTTTAGAATTTAACAATCCGAGGATATATCTTAGATTAAACTCTTCGTCAGTAATCCTTAACGAATGACTAGTCCCACCACCAAAAATATTTTTATTATTATCCAAAATGAAATTTGGTTGCATACCAACATCATAGAATACAATTTTTGAATTATTTATATCATTTAAATCAACACGTCTCATTATTGAGTACCAAGGTATCCCTTTCTCTTTAATGGTAACCCTACTATCTTTTCTGTTTTCTAACTTTTCCTTATGAGAAAGTAGAAAATTGTAACAATTTGGATAATTTATTTTCAAAACAGATTCTTCAAGAATTGAATTGTTTTGAGAATAGGGATAAATCAATGAAAAGGTTTGGTTTAAGTGTAAATATTTTTTGTAATTCTGAGGTCTAATAAAGTTTTTAGTTATTTCAGATTCTAATTCTAAATCTTTAACTTCTTTTGAAGGTATTAAAAAAGCACCATCAAAACCTGTAATTACACCGTAAGTAAAACTTGCAATATCATCAAGCGTTAAATGTTTTGAATACACTTTAGCTTTTAAATCTTGATTAATATTAAAATCCCAAGGCTCTTCGTTAAATGTACTATTTTCAAATTCAATAAAACTACAAGGTATTTCAGTTGCGTAATCAATGAGCTTGTAATGAATAGATTCAGATTTTTTTGATATACTTAAAATTGAAACATAAGTTGCTAAACCTTCAAATACTGAAACCTTTGAATAATCAATATTTGAATACATTTTTCCTTTTAGAAATTTTCTTGCCTCTCTCCCATATTCAGCTTTAAGAAATTGGTTTGAAGTAATATATGCAAGGCTACCATCTTTATTCAATATATTATGCCCAAGTTCTGAAAACAAAACTGAAATATCAATTCTTTTATAAGCAACAATAAATTTCTTTTTGTAATAATCTATTGCTTTATATGGAAGTTCTTGAACCCTGATATAAGGTGGATTTCCAATTACTACGTCAAAACCAATAAAAGCACCATTATCGTCTAATACTTCTGGGAATTCAAAACGCCACTCAAAAGCTTCTTCATAAATTTTATTATTCTTTATTTCTTCAATTTCTTTTTCAAGTTTTGAAGTTTTAGCCGTTAACTCTTTAAGTTTTTTATTCCATTGTGTTTTCTCTTTTTTTGACAACTCAAACATTTTTGGCTGGGTCATCATAAATAACTCGCCTTTTAGTTTTGTTAAGCGTTTTACTTTTGGATCATTCATTGAAATTTCACTTCTGAAATCGCTTTTTATATCGTTAATCAGCTTTTCCATTGCATGCTTTTGCTCTTTTGTTTGAGCATTGCGATATGTGTCAACTGCTATTCTGTAACTGTCAATAGACCATTTACTTTTCTTCAGGGCTTTACCTAAGTCAGCATCAATATCAAATCGACTTATTAGTGAATTACCACATTTGATGTTAATATCAATATTAGGTAATGTTTCTAACTCTGTATCGTTTTTGTAGTAAGCATTTTTTAACAATTCAATCCATAATCGTAAACGACAAATCTTTACAGAATTTTGATTTATATCTACTCCGAAAAGACAATTTTCTATTATGGTCTGTTTTTCGTGAAAAAGTGCTTCCTGTAAGCGTTGGCTTTCTTTGTTTTTTGGATTGTATTCAAATAATTCCCCATCATCGTCAGTAATTATCAAGTCATCATTTACAACTTCAACTTGATATTCTTTGAGTCGTTTTCCATCACGGTCTTGTAGAATTTTCAGGTCATTTTTAATAGCAATTATTTCATTAAGAGATGAAACTAAAAAGTGTCCTGAACCAACTGCTGGGTCACAAATTTTTAAACCATTAATTATATGGTTGGCTTCTTGTCGGTCGTCAATTTTATCATACAGAGAATCAATATCTTTGCAATTCCAGTTTTTGGTTTCATTAAATTTTTGAACAACTGTTTTTCTAATAGTTTCACGGCACATATACATTGTAATAAAACCAGGTGTAAAGAAAGAACCATCTTTATAACCATTTATCTTCTCGAATATTAAACCGAGTACAGAAGCGTTAATTAAGGATTTATTGTCTTCTTGAATATCTTCTGAACCTTCACTACTAAAGTCATACGAATTTAGAAATTCAAAAAGATATTCAAGTGTACTTAATTCGCCTGTTCTCTTTTTTCCTTTTTCATCTTTAAGAACTGTAGATGAATAAATTGGAATGGTTTTATCGTCTCTTAGATTACTGATAAAAAGTGTTGAGTGTTCTATTTCTGTTGGCTCAAAGAGTGAACTATTTAAATAAGGTACTTTTTTAAATGCTTTTTTTACATCTTCATTTCTTTCAGATTGCTGACGAGCAAGAACTTGAAAGAAAAGACTATTTAAATCATCATAATTTTGAATTATGTTTATATTTAAAAATTCATAAGATTTATCTCCTTTATGATAGGTGATAAGTTGAGCTTCTAAAAGTTTTAAAAACAGAATTCGATTTAGCCAAGTTATGCTCAATTCAAGACCAACGTTAAAAAGTCTTTCCTGTTGAGTTGTTCCAAAATGATTTGGTTTGTCAAGTCTACTAACTTTATCCAAACTATCTAATTGGATAATAGCATTTTCAAGTAATGAGCCTGTATTCCGTTTTCCTTCTTTGTTTCTTTCAATTAGTTTTTTACTTCCTTCTTTGGTTTCAGTCAATCCAATAATATGCAATAACTCTCCATAAAATCGTTTGTCAAGACTATTACTGTCGTTTGCAAATGGAAGTTTTAAAAGGTGTTCGGGTGAAATTAGTTTAAATAATGCAATGAGTTTGTTGTCATCTTTCCTGTCATCATTTCTCAATGGTTTTTCGTATTCTCTAATGTCGAAATGTGTAAATTCAATATCTTGGCTTAATGAATCTATAAAAGGTTTAGCAATTTCGTTGTAAAAAAAGTCTGTTTTTGTTCCAGACAAACTACCATTTTCAAAATCGTTGAATTGTTTTACGAATGCCTTATTTTGGGCAAAAAAAATTTTAAATAAATTTGAATCAAAAATGAACCATTCATTAATATTGGTTGCAATCAGATATTTGATTTCAAGATTTTTCAATGTAACTCGTTCTCGCAAGTAGTAAAGAACTAATTCCTGAAATGCTTTGACATTAATATTGTCCTTTGTAAGCATTTCACTTTTATTCGTTGGTTTTTTTGCTTCTATAATTACACCAACTGAACTTTTTGCTTTATTTTCATTGTGAATTACAAGGTCATTTCGTCCTTTTGTATTAATGAAATGATTTGGTTCGTAGTAAGTTTTTTTAAGAAAGTCAGAAACAAGATTTTTATGAAATTCTTCCGATTCCATTTCATTGGTTCGGTCAAGTAACTGAATAAGATTAGTCTTGAAACTATCTATTTCCGTTCTATTTGGTTTTATTTTCAAAAAGGCTTTGTTTAATGCCTTTCGCGGTTTCAAGATTTTTATTTCCATTTATTCAATTTCCTTTGTTCAATAAATTATTCATTTCTCTAAATTTTCAGTCGAGCGTTGGCTAAAAAATAGCTCTTTTGGTTTTTTTGAGAGTCTGCCTGCGTGTCGGCAAAAACCAAATGTGCTATTTGTACGTTTGGCTTTTTCAGTATGCCGCACAACGTTTCGCAAGCAAAAAAACGTTGGGCGGTTATCCACCGTGCTTTATTTATTTATATATCTGACTCAAATTTAGCACTTTATTTGTTATAAACCGCCAATTCCGCCCTATGTTTTTTGCTTGCTGCTATAAGCTGCACTTTTAAAATATTCTTAAAATAAATAATACTTTCTAATAGTTTTGACTAATAAATGGTTAAATCATATAACCTTATATTCAAAGAATATTTCCCTCTTATCAGTATCACTACCCCTTAATCTAATACAAACAATCTGAATTGGTTGTGTATTTAATTCTGGAAATCCTGTATTAAAAATTGAATTAATATTTTCATGAATAATAACTTCCTTAGAAGAATATATCTGATCTCGAGTATATTCAATCTTTGTTTTGTTTGATGAATTCTTCGTATTACCAGCGAATCCTATCCAATACTTTCTATTGTCAACTGTTAAAACTCTTATATATATAACAAACGTTTGCTTTATATCATTTAATGTAATTTTTGCATAAAAGACAGAGTTTTTATTGATATTATAAATTTCTACTATATCCTTATGTCTCCAACCAGAATGTTTATTTGAAGACGATATTTCAACTTTTTTAGGTTCTGAAACTTTTGATTGTTCCTTTTTAGAAGCTAGAATTTCCTTTGTTCTAATTTTTAAGAATTTCTCTGATTCATCCAATAGGTTTTCTATACCAGTCAGCATTTTAGGAGTTCTTCTAAGCCCTAATTTGTTTGATATATCACTAACCAATGACTCTATACCTTTTTTACTTAAAGTTCGAACCTGTAATAAGCTTAACGGAGGCACTAAGTCAGAAAATTTTAATCCATCTGTTATAAGAGGAATAGACTTGTCATCTGTGAACCCAGCTCCTGTTTCAAAGTATATCCAATTATTATTTATTGACTCCTTCGTAATAATTGATATAATTACTTTAGATGATTTTAAACTCAACTTAATATTTTCTATCCAAGTTTGTCCTCCTTGTAAATCTCTACCTGAAACATATACTGTTGAATCCAAGAAAATGTTTTCTAAAAAAGTTTTCAATTCTACAGCAAGAGTCTCGTCTTTGCTACCATGACTAATAAAAATATTAGATTTAATATCCATAGATACTTTGTTTTAATTGGTACTAACTCTGATATACATGGAACATAATTATTTAAAAGTTCCATTTATACCTACCTAAATTTGATATAAAGCAGAGGTTTAAAAAAAAATATTCCTTTTTTTTATATCTACAAAAATACAAATTATTTTTAACAAATAAACAAAAAATTTGATATGTTAATTTCTTTTTGGGCTATTGCCATTTTATGTTTTTGGTTTTATCCTCAATTTGTTTTATAAAATCCTTTTCAACTTCTGTGATTCTATTCTTTATTTTTTCTTTATAAATTTCGTATTCACTATGTGCTTTTTCTATTGCTTTTTGATGACTGATAGTTCCTGAATGTTGCAATATTTCTTTATTGGTCATTTTTAGGAAAGTATCCAACTGTTTAATCCAATCAGCCATATACATTGGTGTTCGGTCTAATGCCTGAATTTCTGCAATTTCTAAAAATGCTGTTACCATTCGGTTCAATATATTCAGTTCATCTTCTACAAGATAATTTTTGGCAATCTCAACCTCTTTTTTTGTTGGTATTTCACCTTTAAAATTGGTCAGACCAATATCTTCTTTTGATGAATCTATACGTTTGTAAATAGTTTCGGCTGCTGTTTGTCCGTGAGTTGCCCAGTGCATTTTATTTTGTATGGTTTTAAAAACCATTACAGATTGTTCTGTTTTTGGGTCATAGTCGATACTTGTAGCGTAAATATCTAAAACCTTACGCCAAAACACTTTTTCAGATGAACGAATATCACGGATACGAGCCAATAACTCATCAAAATAGTTTCCGCCTCCTGCTTCTTTTAGCAGTTCATCGTTCATTGCAAAGCCTTTTATCAAATACTCTTTGATAAGCGCTGTTGCCCATTTTCTAAAATGTACACCTCTATGAGATTTTACTCTGTAACCTACCGAAATAACCACATCAAGATTGTAATATTTTACATTTTTAGATTGCGTAAGCCCTTTTACCGCACCGTGTTGAGTGGTTGTTCGGAAATCCCGAACAACCAGTTCTTCTTCCAGTTCACCATCTTTAAATATATTCTTGATATGCTCACTAATAGTTGCTTTAGACTTTTGAAAAAGTTCTCCTATTTGAGCCTGATTTAACCATACGGTCTCATTCTCAAAATGGGTTTCTATTTTGACTTTGCCGTCTTCGGTTTGGTAGATTATGAGTTGGTTGTTTTTCATCTTTCTATTGTTTCTTCCATCATTAATTCATAATGTTCTTTACCAATTGATATAAATATTTCTTTAAAAACATCAAATAATAATTGAGGTTGTTCATTAGAATATAATCCTACAGGTAACACTTCATCTCTGTTAACGTGCATCAGGTTAGTTGCAAATTGCCCTTTCTTAATAACTTTGTATTTGGATAAATCTAAACCAGATTGATTTGCAACAGAAGGCATAAAATTCTTGAAAATGTTTACTCCCAATAAATTAAATATGGCTAAATCTTTATTTCGATTGTTAACCAATTGTATGTAATCGCCTAAACGCTTATAATTTGCTCTATTCATTGCCCAACTCCTTTTCAATTTCTTCTATACTTGGCAAATTACTTTTAATATTTTCAGGAATAGATTTTGTTATTTCGTTTTCCCAATTAGAAACACCTATTGGGTTATTAAATCCTGAAAGAGAATACTCAACAGTTAATTTATCTTTAGATTTTACCAGTAGCAAGCCAATTGTTTTATTATCTTCTGGTTGGCAAAGCACATCGTTTACCACATTAAGATACATATTTAGTTTACCTATATATCCTGGGTCGAATTTACCTGATTTTAATTCTATAACTACATAAGATTTTAGTTTTACATGATAGAATAATAAGTCTAAGTAATAATCTTTATTACCTAATTCTAAATGAACTTGTCTGCCAATAAAAGCAAAACCTTGTCCCAATTCTAAAAGAAATTTTTGAATGTGGTCTATTAAACTTTGTTCGAGTTCTCGTTCTTTTATATGCTTAGCATTACCAACAAAATCGAAAATATATGGGTCTTTAAACGACTGGGCTACCATATCGGAATTATCTGGGGGAATAGCATCCTTGAAATTAGAAACCGAATTACCTTTACGCTTATGTAGCTGACTTTCTATCTGAAATACCAACATATCTTTTCCAAAACCATTTTCAATTGTTTTTTGTGCATAAAACAATCTTAATTTAGGGTCTGATAATTTATCTAAAAGTGTGATATTGCTTCGCCAAGGAATTTGTGCAACGGTGCGTTGCACTATTTCAATGTTTTTCCAAGCATCGGCAAATTTACGCATATATTTAAGATTGCGAGTCGAGAATCCAGTTATATCGGGGAAAGCATCTTTTAAATCCTGCGACATTCTATCAATAACTTTTGTGCCCCAAGCTTCTTTATTTTGTTGTTCCAAAATAGAGTTGCCAATATTCCAATACATTAAAATCATTGAAGAATTTGCTGATAGATGTGCTTTTATGCGTTCCTGCTTAATATTATCTTTTATCTTTTCTATAAATTTTTGATAATTCTTAGGCATATTATTTAGGCTTTCGGCAATAGGAAAAACTACCTTTTCTTTTTCTTTACCTATTTGTTTTCTTTTATAACTCATAACCCAATACCTTAAAAGCGTTAATTAATTGATTTTGAGAGTCTTTTTCTTCTTGCAACAGCGTTTTAAAATCTTTTTGGATACGTTTCATTTCGGTATCAAAATCAATTCTACTGTCACGGTCTATAAATTCAATGTATTTACTAGAAATCGTTGGCTTCTATATCTTCAAACTTTGCAGATTTGCAAAATTCAGGTACATCTTTGTAAGTTGTTTCAAAATCAGTTTGTTGCCAGATGTGATAATTCAAAGCCACTTTTTCAATGTCTTGTTTGGTTAGTTCCACATATTTTTTTTCGTATTGTTAAGATTATCTTATTACTCCTAATATTCCCAAAGCTATAGTTAAATATGTTTGTTTGCTTCTCATAATCACCCGATTAAATATTGCATACAACTCTGATATACATGGAACATAATTATTTAAAAGTTCCTTTTATACCACCCTAAATTTGATATGAAGCAAAGATATAAATTATTTTTAACAAATAAACAAAAAAAATGATATGTTTGTTATGATGTTGTTCTAACGGTAAGTATATGAAAAGTAAGTGATTACGAAGCACAAATCTTTCAACTTACAATAAAGTTGAATCTGTTGTTTGTCCGCAAACAGAAAAGTTAATCATTATCAGAAGTATTCCAATTAGTTTTTTCAGAAATTAATTAACCTTTATTAGATTTTTTTAATCTCTTTTCTGCTTTTTTTTCTTTTGCAGTTTTAGCAGCTACTTTTTTAATGTTTTTTTTTGCGTCTTTACCTTTTCCCATGATATTATTTTTTAAATGTTATTAATTTTTCTATTCTACCTGCATGCCTATTAATTCTGATGTGAAATTCCATTCTTAAAAATCTTTATTAAAATTAAGCACAACTCTGATATACATGGAACATAATTATTTAAAAGTCCCTTTTATACTACCCTAAATTTGATATAAAGCAGAGGTTTTTAAAAAATTTTATTCCTTTTTTGTATCTGCAAAGATACAAATTTAATCAGAAAAATTATTTTTAATAAAAATTAAATATTGGATAGATTCAATTTACCACTAAAATCCTTATTGTATATCTCTTTTGTTATAGCCATGTGTTTTTATTTCTTTATCCAATCTTAGGTACTTGTTTCTATTGCCAATTTTCACCTGATGGTAAATATTTCAGTTCAATTATTTTTAATATTCCATTTTCAATAGTCACTAAAGCAATTTTTTACTGCTCCATATTCAGTTAGTGATTCTTCTGTTTTGCAATCAAAAACATTAAACTCTGTAATCAAAACCTTATGTTCTTAGATTTTGTCTTGTTTATATCCACAAATTGTGATTCTTTGTCCATTTATAAATTCTATACTTAAGGGGAGTTCTAATAATTACTTTTTATTACAAGTGGCTGCAAAATAT
>CAZOSY010000031.1:0-5991 GCA_964582565.1 uncultured Bacteroidales bacterium
AAAGCGAGAATGTTATACAGGAAAAGAGTTATGCTTTTGCGGTTAGAATTGTGAATTTGTATAAATATCTTGTGGATGAGAAAAAGGAATATGTTTTATCTAAATAATTATTGTGTTGCGGAACATCGGTTGGTGCAAATATAGAGGAAGCGATAGGCGGACAATCAGAAAAAGATTTTTTTGCTAAACTTACAATTGCATACAAAGAAGCAAGAGAAACTCATTACTGGATTCGTTTACTAACAGATACAAATTATTTAAATAAAAACGAAAGTAAAAGTTTACTGCAAGATATAGAAGAAATATTAAAAATAATAGGAAGCATACAAACAACAATTAGAAAAAAGAAAAATTCGTAATTCATAATTCATAATTCGTAATTTGTAACTTGTAACCTGCAACTTGAAACTTGAAACTTGAAACTATGAAAAGAATATTATCTAAATTTTTTATTTTTTTAATACGTTTTTATCAATCGGCAATTTCTCCGTTCACTCTTTCTTCTTGCAGATATACGCCAACATGCTCACAGTATGGTATTGAAGCAATAAAAAAATATGGACCATTCAAAGGAACATATCTGGCTTTAAAAAGATTTTTGTCTTGTAATCCTTGGGGCGGAAAAGGATATGACCCTGTACCATAAAAAAAATAAATCTTTATATTAAACTTATTTATATATTTTTTTTAATGAAATATTTTAGACCTGCAAAAAAGAAAATAAAGTTACTGATAATAGTATCTTTTGCTGTATTAATGTCAATAATCGGCTATGGCTTTATTGATAATGATTTTGAAATTTCAAAAGATTTAGATGTTTTTGTTACACTTTTTAAAGAGTTAAACTATAATTATGTAGATGAAATTAATCCCGGAGAGTTGATGGAAACAGGTATTAATGCAATGTTAAAATCCTTAGACCCTTACACAAATTTTATCTCTGAATCTAAATTGGAAGATTATAAGTTTATGACAACAGGGCAATATGGCGGCATAGGAGCATTAATTCATAAAAAAGATGATTATATTGTTATTTCAGAACCTTATTATGGCTTTCCTGCTCAAAAATCAGATTTAAGAGCAGGAGATATTATTTTAAAAATTGATGGTAAATCTGCTAAAGGGAAATCCACAAGTGATATTAGCAAAATTTTAAAAGGACAACCAGAAACAAATGTAAAAATTACTATAAAAAGACAAGGAGAACTTAAGCCTATTGAAAAAGCTCTTACAAGAGAAGAGATTAAAATTAATAATATTCCTTATTCCGGAATGCTAAATAATGATATTGCTTATATAAAATTATCAGGATTTACTATTAATGCCGCGCAAGAAGTAAAAGAGGCATTTTTAAAATTAAAAAAAAATAATAATGTTCAAGCTTTGATATTTGATTTGAGAGGTAATGGCGGAGGTCTGCTAAATGAATCTGTTAATATTTCAAATATATTTATAAAAAAAGGACGTTTAATAGTCCAGACAAAAGGAAAATTAAAAGGGAAAAACCATTCCTATAAAACTATTTATGACCCTGTTGATTTAAATATACCATTGGTTATATTAGTTGATAAAGGCAGTGCCTCTGCTTCAGAAATCGTTACAGGTGCAATGCAGGATTTAGACAGAGCCGTAATTATAGGACAAAAAACTTTTGGAAAAGGACTGGTGCAAAGTGTAATGCCTTTAAGTTATAATAATAAATTAAAAATAACTGTTGCAAAATATTATATACCAAGTGGCAGATGTATTCAAGCTATTGATTATTCACATAAAGATAAAAATGGAAAAAGTGAAAAAATTCCTGATTCTCTAAAAAATGTCTTTAAGACAAATAATGGACGAACTGTTTATAGTAAAGGAGGCATAGAACCTGATATTGTTGTAAAAACTAAACAATATGCTAATATCACAAAAAGTTTAGCTTATAAACATATTATTTTTGACTATGCTACAAAATTTAAAATAAAAAATCCAAGTATAGACACAGCTAAAAAATTTCAAATTACCAATACTATCTATAATGATTTTTTATCCTTTTTATCTGATAAAGATTATGATTATACTACTATAAGCGAAAAAAAACTTGAAGAACTAAAAAAAGTAACTGAAAAAGAAAAATATTTTGATGATATAAAAGATGAATATCAGAATTTAAAAGATAAATTGATTCATAATAAAAAAGAAGACCTTAATAAATTTAGTGAAGAGATAAAAATGTTATTAAAATCAGAGATTGTATCACGATATTATTTTCAAAAAGGAAGAATAGAAGCTTCCTTTTTTGATGACGATGAAATAAAAAAAGCAATAGAGATATTAAATGATACAACTACATATAAAGCTATCCTTAACGGAACAGATATACAGGAAAAATAAAATTGTTTCAGCTTTATTTGTTGATTGAATAATAAAAACTTATTGGCATTTAATTTGTTAATAACAGGATGACAGATAAAAACAAGGAGTTGCAACATCTTGTTTTTTAATATCTTTGTAAAAAAATAATTTAAAAACATTATTTAATTATGAAATACTTTCTTTTTATATTTTTTGTCCTTTTAGGACCATCTCAACATCCTGATTTTGAGGTTATAAAAGCAACTTTTGAGAAATGCTCAAAAAATGTTGAACATTCTTATACTAACACAAAACTTGATTATAAATTTATAATTATAGCCAGACAGTCATCTGATAAATTAAAAATTGATAAACTATGGATAGGAAAAGATTTTTATTTGATAAGTCCGAGCAAAAAATTGTCTCTTACCAGCGAAGATGGATTTGCAGAAAATGATACTATTTATTTTTTTGTGAGTAATTATACTAAGATTGATAAACAAGGAAAAATTGTTTCATCTGTTGATAATATAAAACAAGAACAGCCTCCTTATAAATATGATGGAGATGCTTTAATAGGATTTAAAATAAATAATCAGCGAAAATATAAAGTTATTAATAAAATAAAAGAAATAAAACATTCATTCGCACCTTAATATCAAAATAAAAATGGCATATCTTTAAAATATGCCATTCCTATATAATATTTATCTATTTCTCTTCTGTTTTTTATTCATCCCTATGCTGGATAGCTTTTTGATGATTGCATTCTGTTTTATTCATTGCTTTACTATGCTGACAACCTTTTTGATGATCATATTCAGTTTTATTCATTGCTTTTTTATGCTGATAACTTTTTTGATGATTGCATTTAGTTCTGTTCATTGCTCTACTATCAAAATATAATCTTTGTTCATCAGTTAAGAGTTTACGAACTTCTTGCCGATATGCTACACGGTTTTTCATCATTTGAATTTTTATACTGCCTATCTCATCAATGGTTTTGTTTACAACTTTCATATCAACGTTTTCTGCTGTTGTTAATGTTTTGAGATGTGCTGTTTTTTCATTAAGTTGATTTTTTAAAGCAAGCATCTTTTTCATATTAGATAGCTTTATCTCTTTGATTTTAGATTTTTGCTCATCAGTTAAGTTTGGAATGACTTTACAATCTTGGTGATTGCCTTCATGAATTTTTTTATAACGTTTGTGGATGCTTTCATGAATTTTTTTACAACATTGATGTTGCCTTTCATTATCTTTGCTGTTACAACTTGTACTCAGAAATAGTATTGATATTAATAATATCATTACTGATTTTAAATGTAATTTTTTCATGTTTAAAATTTTTTTAGTTAATAAATTATTTTTATTTTCTAATTTAGACATAAATTTAATAAAAAGGTTTAATTAATTAGGAAAAAATAATAATTATTTTTCACTGGTGTCCGACTAAATTTAAAAATTCAGATAAAGTCGTTTCTAAATATTATGAGATTCCTCGCTATCACTCGGAATGACAGTGTTATTTAGAGTTCAGGGTGAGTGTAAGGACGCGTTTTACGTGTCCTTACACTTACCTATCCAACATAACGAAGTTGTCATTCCTTCCGCCTAAGGCGGAGAGGAATCTACTATTATAAGTTCTAATTTTATTTTTAGTCGGACACTAGTGATAATTTTTATACATTTGTAAATTCAATTAATAAATGTAGCAAAAATCAATTAAAAATAATGGGAATGTTCTTCATTATTTTTGCAAAAAAAATATAATATGAAAAAAGTTGTTTTGATAATTATGGATGGATGGGGACAAGGTGATAAGTCCAAATCAGATGCTATTTATAATGCTAACACACCTTTTGTTGATAGTTTATATAAAAACTATCCACATTCTCATTTAATAGCTTCCGGTAAAAATGTCGGATTGCCGGAAGGACAAATGGGAAATTCTGAAGTTGGACATCTGAATATTGGAGCAGGAAGAATTGTATCTCAGGATTTGGTAAAAATAGATAATGCTATTAAAGATAAATCAATTGAATATAATCACACTCTGAACAAAGCATTTAAATATGCAAAAGAAAATAATAAATCTGTTCATTTTTTAGGACTCGTTTCTGATGGAGGAATACATTCTTCTGTAAAACATTTGATGAAACTTTGTGATATGACGAAAGATGCCGGATTAGACAATGTATATATTCATACTATTACAGATGGAAGAGATACTGACCCACAAAGCGGACTGGGATTTATAAAACATTTACAAGAGCATTTAAAAACCTCATCGGGAAGAATAGCATCACTCGTTGGAAGATATTATGCAATGGACAGAGATAAAAGATGGGACAGAATTAAACAAGCTTATGATATGTTTATTTATGGCAAAGGGAAACAAACAACTGATATTTTAAAGGCAATCAAAGAGTCATATAATGAAGGAATTACAGATGAATTTATCAAACCCGTTGTAATGCTTGACAAAGACGGAAGTCCTGTTGGGACAATAAAACAGGGCGATGTTGTTATTTGCTTTAACTTTCGTTCTGACAGAATGAGACAAATAACAAGTGTGCTTTCTCAAAAAGATATGCCTGATTATGATATGAAGGCCATATCTAATCTTTTTTATGTTACTATGACAATATATTATGAAGTATTTAAAAATATTCATTTAATTTTTGAAAAAGAAAACTTAAAAAATACTATTGGAGAGGTTATTTCCAAAGCAGGCAAAAAACAAATTCGTATAGCAGAGACCGAAAAATATGCTCATGTTACATTTTTCTTTTCAGGTGGACGGGAAGATAAATTTAATGGAGAAAAAAGAATTCTTATTCCTTCCCCCAAAGTGTCAACCTATGATTTAAAACCTTCAATGAGTGCTTTTAAGGTTAAAGATGCAATAATCAGAGAATTAAATAAAGATGAAGCAGATTTTATTTGTCTTAATTTTGCAAATGCTGATATGGTAGGTCATACAGGAGTATATGATGCAATTGTTGAAGCTGTTCAAACTGTTGACAAGTGTGTAAAAAAGGTCTCTGAAGCTGCTGTCGCCAATAATTATTCTGTTGTAATCATTGCTGACCACGGTAACGCTGAGTTTGCAATTAATGATGATGGCACACCAAATACTGCACATACAACAAACCTTGTGCCTTGCATTTTGATTGATAGAGATTATAAAAATATTAAAAACGGAAAATTAGCTGATGTAGCACCAACTATTTTAACTCTTATGAACATAGATATTCCAAAAGAGATGACAGGACAAAAGTTGATTTAAATAATAATTTTACTATAATTATATAAAAAAATATATCTTTATAAAATAAATCCGCCTTAGGTAGATTAAATTAATTTGGTCTAATTTTTGCTATAATTCAGTTATGAAATTTTTTGAAAAAAGAAAAAAATAATCATTGCAATTTTCCAACAATAATAAACTACACTTAATTAACAATATCAAAATATAAATGCTATAAGATATTAACCTCGTTGGTAAAATTACCTATGGGGTTAACCCAACAATATAAATAACTAAATATCAATCAATTACAAAAATATAAATGCCGTAGGATGTTATCCAACGGTATAAACAAATGAAAACAAAAAAAATCATATTCATTGTATTGACACTGTGCATAA
>CAZOSY010000031.1:6091-16715 GCA_964582565.1 uncultured Bacteroidales bacterium
TATAAACAAATGAAAACAAAAAAAATCATATTCATTGTATTGACACTGTGCATAATAATAACAGCAAGTGCAATAATTATTAATAAGAAAAATAATTTTACAGACAATTCTCCTTTGGTATTCAAAAAAGGTAGCACATACGAAGATGTATGGAAAAAAGTGGATGAATTTGAAAAAAAGAATCTGCCAAAATCAGCACTTATGATTGTGGAATCTATTTATAAAAAAGCAAAACAGGATACAAACTACTCACAGATAATAAAATCAATAATATATAAACAAAAATATAAAATCTCTCTTGAAGAAAATCCATACCAAAAAATTGTGAATGAAATGAAAGCAGAAATTGATTCGTCATATTTTCCGCTTAAACCTGTATTACATTCATTACTTGCCGATGTTTACTGGTCATTTTATCAGGCAAACAGATGGAAATTTTACAATCGCACTGAAACATCTGGATTTTTATCTGAAGATATAAACACGTGGGATATTAAACATATTATTGCCCAGTCAGCAAAACATTTTAAATTATCACTACAAAATGCTGACAGTTTAAAAAGAACCAAACTTGGATTATATGACGACATACTCACCAAAGATTCCGGATCAAAACATTTTCGTCCAACACTATACGATTTTCTTGCACACAGAGCAGTTAACTTTATGATGAACTCAGAATCGGAAATAACAAAACCTGCAAACAATTTTAAAATTGATAAAAAAGAATACTTCAATCCTGCAAAAGAATTTATCAAATTTAGAATTGAATGTAACGATACTATGTCTTTAAAATATTATGCAATAAAAATATTACAGGACTTATTACTATTTCATAGCAAAGATGATAATTTGGATGCCTTTATTGATGTTGATATGAAGAGATTATCATTTGCACACCAAATTTCTGTGCATCCTGAAAAAGATACTTTGTATTTTTATGCACTTAAAGCATTGGAAAAAAAACATATTGATAAGCCAATATCTGTTGAAATATCTTATCAAATAGCTCTGCAATATCAGGCACGTGGATTAAAATATCAACCTTTAATATCCAATGATAACAAATGGTTTCTGAAAAAATCTTACGATTATTCTGAAGAAGCTATTAAACGTTTTCCAAAATCAACAGGAGCAGGTTATTGTAAAGTTCTGCAACAGCAAATCACAGAAAAATCAGTAAATTTTAATATTGAAGCATTCAATCAACCGGGGAAACCGTGTTTAATGTATATATCGTATAAAAATACAGATAAATTATATTTCAGATTAATAAAAACCTCAAAAAAAATATATTATAACAATATTAAAAACTTATACGGTGATGACCTGTTTAAATATTTATCAAAATTAAAACCTGTTAAAGAATGGGACAAAGATCTTAAAAACCATGGTGATTATCAAATACATAATGTTGAGAAAAAATTTCCTGAATTAGAGTTTGGTTATTATCTTGTATTGGCAAGTCCAAAAAAAGATTTTTCACCTAAAAAGAATGCTATAGCATACGGTTTTACTCAAATTACAAATATTGCATACACAAGCCGTAAAGATATTAATAATGCTTATGACTTTTATGTATTTAACAGAGAAACAGGAGAACCATTATCAGGTGTTGCTGCAATATTGTGGAAAGAAAAATATGACTACACTTCCAAAAAATATAAAATGGTAAGATCCGGAACTTATAATAGTAATAAAGATGGATATTTTCATGTATCACCAAAATCTAAATATGGTGTGAACTTTGATATTGAATTTATTAAAGCTAAAGATAAGTTATTTACAAACGAGCAGTTTTACATATACAAACCATATAAGTACAATGAACGAAAATATGTTGTTACTCACTTTTTTACAGACAGGGGAATATACAGACCCGGGCAAACAATCTATTTCAAAGGAATAGTTATGGAAAAAGAAGGAGAACACTATAAAATACTTCCGAATTATACCTCAACAATATGTCTGTATGATGTAAATTATCAAAAACAGGGAGATATAAAACTTACATCTAACGAATATGGAACAATAAGTGGCACATTTACAATACCACAGGGAGTATTAACAGGACAAATGCAAATATCAAATGTGTATGGTTATAAGTATTTTTCTGTTGAGGAATATAAAAGACCAAAATTTGAAGTAACTTTTGAGCCAGTGGAAGGAAGCTATAAACTTAATGAAAAAGTTACTGCTAAAGGTTTGGCAAAAGCTTATGCAGGTTCTAATATTGATGGTGCAGATGTAAAATACGAAGTAAAGCGAAGTGCATATTTCCCATATCGCTGGTATTGGTGGAGTTGGTATTATCCAACTTCTGAAGAAACTGTAATAAATTATGGTACAACTACTACTAATGAAAAAGGTGAGTTTGAAATTGAGTTTAAAGCTGTCCCTGACCTTTCTGTTAACAGAGAATGGAAACCTTCGTTTATTTACACAATTACTGCTGATGTTACTGATATAAACGGTGAAACACATAGCTCTACACAAAGTGTTAATGTAGGATATACTGCATTACTGATAAATACGGACTTGAAAGACAAAGTAAACAATAAAAAAATCAAACAATTTGAATTAAACACAACCAATCTTGGTGGTGAATTTATTCCTGCAAAAGGAAATATTGTAATATATAAACTTAAAAAAAACATAAAACTTTATAATAAGCGACTTTGGTCTGAACCTGATATTAAAAGCATAAAAAAAGACGAATATTATAAAACTTTTCCTTATTGCATGTATTCTGACGAAGACAATGTTTCCAAGCTGAAAAAAGAGAAAAAAGTATTTGAAAAAACTTTTGATATAAAAAATAAAAAGAAAAATAAGATAAAATTAAACAATATCAGCACTTGGGCACAAGGAAAATATCTAATAGAAATAAAGTCAAAAGATATTTATGGCGAAGATATTGAATATCAATATTATTTTACACTTTATAACCCAACAGATACAAAAGTAGCTGTAAATAAAATATCGTGGTTTACACCTGTAAAAAGAAAATGTGAGCCGGGAGAAAAAGCACAGTTTTTAATTGGCAGTGCAGATAAAGATGTAAAGGTAATTTTTGAGATAGAGCATAAAGAAAAGATAATTTACAAAGAATGGTTCACACTTAACAATGAGCAAAAGCTTATTGAAATACCTGTTGAAGAAAAACACAGAGGAAACTTTGCTGTTCATTTTGTAATGGTAAAACACAACAGAAGCTATGAGTATAACGAGTTAATAAAAGTACCATACTCAAATAAAGAACTTGATATTACTTTTGAAACTTTCAGAAACAAATTATATCCGGGACAAAAAGAAGAATGGCGAATTAAGATAAAAGGACCTAAAGGAGAAAAGGTAGCTGCCGAAATGCTGGCAACTCTTTATGATGCTTCTCTTGATGCATTTAGTCCAAACAATTGGCACTTTGATATTTACAAAACATATCATTCTTCTATGAACTGGTATGGATCCGGGGCATTCACATCTGTAACTTCATATTTATTACAAAATGATTGGAATACATATAATTCTTTTCAATATCGTTACTATGACCGGTTAAACTGGTTTGGCTTCAATTATGGTAGGTATTATTATGATTTGGATTATACTGAAAGAAATATAGGAGGATTTTATTCGTATGCGCTAGAAGAAACAGGAGGTAGAGGAGACATTTCTGATAAACGCAGTAAATATAAAAGTAGTGATATAACAACCTTAGCAGCATGTGAGAAGGACGCAGAAACTACTGTATCTAAGTTGCCACAAGGCAAAGCAGTCGCACAGACAGCAACAGGTGGTTTTTCAGGCGAGGAGAATGGCAAAATGTTTATGCCTGTTAAAGTAAGAAAAAATTTTAGTGAAACAGCTTTCTTTTTCCCACAACTTGAAACTAATGAGCAAGGTGAAATAATAATTAAGTTTACTGTGCCCGAAGCATTAACAAAATGGAAAATGCTTGGCTTTGCTCATACAAAAGATTTAAAGTTTGGTCTGATTGACAATGAACTTATAACCCAGAAAGAACTTATGGTGATGCCAAACGTTCCACGATTTATGAGAGAAAATGATGTAATGACATTATCTGCAAAAGTTTCAAATATCAGTAAAAATGACTTGTCAGGCAAGGCACAACTGTTTTTGTTTGACGCACTGACAATGAAACCTGTTGATGTTAAATTCAAAAATAATAATTCTGTCAAAGCATTTACTGTTAAAGCAGAGCAAAGCACTAATATCAACTGGACAATTAAAGTAACTGAAGGCGTGCAGGCAGTTACTTACAGATTTACTGCACAGACCTCCAAGTTTTCTGATGGCGAGGAAAATACGATTCCTGTGCTGACCAACAGGATGCTGGTAACAGAAACAATGCCTATGCCTGTCAGAGGCAATGAGACAAAGGAGTTTAAATTTCTTAAACTGATAAATTCAGGCAAATCAAAAACTTTAAAAAATCATAAATTAACCCTTGAATTTACTGCTAATCCTGCATGGTATGCTATACAGGCATTGCCTTATATTATTGAATATCCTTACGAATGTGCTGAGCAGGTGTTTAGCAGATATTACGGCAATAGTATTGCATCACATATTGCAAATTCATCACCTAAAATAAAAAAAGTATTTGATTCATGGAAAAATACTCCCAAATCAAAAGCATTATTATCTAATCTTGAAAAAAATCAGGAACTAAAATCATTAATGCTTGAAGAAACTCCCTGGGTATTGGATGCACAGGATGAAAGTCAAAGAAAACGTCGTGTTGGATTACTATTTGACCTAAATAATATGGCAAATAACCTTAATAGTGCCAAACGAAAACTTGGTAAGCTACAGGCATCAAACGGCGGCTGGGTTTGGTTTAAAGGCGGGCCTGACGATAGATACATTACTCAACATATTATTACAGGTTTTGGTCATCTTGAACATCTTGGAGTAAAAGATATCAGAAACGATTATAAAATATGGCAAATGGTTACAAAAGGAATATCTTATCTTGATAATGAAATAAGAAAAGATTATGAATGGATAAAAAAACATTATGACAAAGACGAAATGAAAAAAGACCATATCAGCAATTATCAAATACAATATCTGTATGCAAGAAGTTATTTTATAGACATATCAATACCTTCACAATCAAAAGAGGCATTTAATTATTTTAAAGCACAGGCAGCAAAATACTGGATAAACAAAAACAGATATATGCAGGGAATGCTCGCTCTTGGATTGAATCGTTATGAGGATAAAAATACTCCTGTGGATATTATCAAATCATTGAAAGAAATTGCACAGACATCAGAAGAAATGGGGATGTACTGGAAAGATAATAATAGCGGATATTATTGGTATCAGGCACCCATAGAAACACATTCATTGCTCATAGAAGCTTTTGATGAGATACTTAAAGATAAAAAAGTAACTGATGATTTACGTGTTTGGCTTTTGAAACAAAAACAAACTCAGGATTGGAAAACAACCAAGGCAACAACAGAAGCAGTTTATGCCTTGTTACTGAGAGGAACTGACTGGCTTGCTACTGAATCGGCAATAGAAATAATGGTGGGTGATATTAATATTAATCCTAAAGAGATGCCTGATGTTAAAGTTGAAGCAGGAACAGGATATTTTAAAACATCGTGGAGCAGTAATGAAATTAAGCCAAAAATGGGAAATGTAAAAGTTACTAAAAAAGACCAGGGTGTTAGTTGGGGAGCTTTATACTGGCAATATTTTGAACAGTTAGACAAGATAACCACACACAAAACTCCGTTAAAGTTAGAGAAACAACTTTTTAAAGAGGTTCAGACAAGTTCCGGTAAAGTAATTAAGCCAATCAGTAATAATGTTATAAATGTTGGTGATAAAGTGATAGTTCGTATTGAGTTGCGTGTAGATCGCAGAATGGAGTATGTGCATATGAAAGATATGCGAGCCGCATGTTTTGAACCACTTAATGTTATAAGCCAGTATAAGTATCAGGATGGTCTGGGATATTATGAAAGCACAAAAGATGTTTCAACAAATTTTTTCTTCAGTCATCTCAACAAAGGAACTTATGTTTTTGAATATCCTTTATGGGTAACGCACAAAGGCAATTTCTCAAATGGTATTACATCAATTCAATGTATGTATGCCCCTGAATTTGCATCGCACTCCGAAGGTATTAGAGTAGAAGTGAAATAAAGTAAAATATACGTAATCTTCAGGCATCAAAAGTTGTCTGCATAAAAATAATAATCTTTAATCTATTATATGCTTTTCAGCTACCTGTAAAATCTCTTTTGTATCGTAATTATATACAAAAGCGACAATAGAGCATTGATTTGCATCCCAATTGTCATTTAAATGATAAACATAAGATTTTATTACAGATGTGTCGGCATGAATGGTTCCGCTTGTTAGAGTTGTTCCCCATGTACCATTTATTGCATCCCGTAAAGCATGCCTGTGAACAAAATCAGGAATATCAGCAGGTGTTGAATCATAGTCCTTTTGATAACTAACAATGCTATCTTCTGTAATATAAACTACCAGATTAAAAGTTCCGTTAATATCGTTTAAAACAATTGTTTGTATGTGTGTACAAAGTTTCCTGTCTGTTGCATTATATTCATTTATAATATTTATATCAATATCAGGTGGAATATCAATAATTTGTTGAATAGCACTGCCCCAGTTAGTACATGTTAAAATCAAACTTGCACCAAATTCTTTTCTGTTAACCATACCGTTTGGTAATCCGGCAGCATCATTACCAAAATGCTCGCTAATATCAGTTGCTACTTCATTTCTGAAATCATACGTATAATTTGGTTCATTCACACTGGCAAAATAACCAACATGAGCAGAATAAATGATAAGTTGGTCTTCATATAATTGTTTTAAAGAGTCAGATATCTGAACTGACTCAGGACAATTTCCACACATGTGTCCGGTAAATTTTTCTAATAAAATTATTCTTTCATGTATTGTATCTATTGGAAAATCAGGGACAGGACAAGTTATTGTATCTGCAATATTATTATTTTCTACAAAAGGACCGTCTATCTTATCACACGCAGATATTAAGAAAACAAAATAAATATAAATGATAAATGATTTATAATTATTTATTATTATCAGATTTTTTTTCATTTATTTATGTTTTTGCCCCGTTAAATCCCGCAAAGCGGGAATTTCGCCTACGGCAAAATTATTTAACGGAGTGAATTAATATCAGAAACTACTTGATATTGATAATGTTATACCATTTGAGGCAGGAACATTTCTGCAAACACCGCCAACACAAATAATTCCTTTTCTTTGTTTCCCATAGCCAAGTGCAATACGTGTTGTTTTTTTTATATATCCACATGACACATTATAATAATGTATTTGTTTTTTTGTATCAGGATTCCCATAATTATATTGGTCAAGTATAGAAAAAAACCAGTGAGGTGCCATAGTATATTGTATCATTCCCATAGCCCAGTCACCATAATCCTGTTTAGTTGACAAATGCTGTAACTCAAATTGTAATGCATGCATAGGTTTTATTTTATAAGTCAAATCCAATATACCAACATTTGCATAAATAGTTCTGTATCCTGCTAATCCCTGTATAATATTTTTGTTGTAAATCATATTTAGATATGATAATATTAATTTGAATTTTTTGTTAATTTTTTTATTTATTTCAATATTAACATCCTGAAAATATTTTTCATTGCCTATGCAAAGAAAATTTGATTCGTATCCCATATAAGTACTATCAGGCAATTTTGTTTTATCTATATTATTAGCTATAGAATAATTAATGATAATATTTGTTCCATATTTACCACCTATTTTTGATTTTTTTTTGATATTATAAACAATTTCCCCCTGAAAGCCAGCTTCTCCATTTGGCTGGACAGCATAAGGATACATAGCTGCAAGTGCATAGGAATGTTGTTTGTTAAGAGGAGGAATAAAATTTATATTTAAAGTATTACCTGTAGCAGTTCTATCTGACCTGAAATCCATATTATCAACATATTTGGCACCTAATGATATTCCCAGACCTTTTTTAGAATATGAGGTATTAACTAACAATGCTTGGCCTGGCTTATAAATAAATTTATTTACACTAGACGGGTCATTAATTTTATAAGCATATTCTGTCATAAAGTTTATCTTACCGTTAATAATATTTATTCGTGTTGCAAAAGCAGCAACATTTTCAGGTAAGATATATATAGGGTCAATATCTTCCTGAAATTTACTTACTGCACTTGCTCCGAGTATAATTTGTGTCTTTTTATCAGATAGTTTTTTAAAAATATCATTAAGATAAAATTCTCCGTCAGCTCCTCTTATAATACCAGGTCCTTTATCAAAGAAAAATCGCTGTTTGCCCACCAAAGCTTTTAATGTTATTCCTTTATAAGGTTTTAATTTTATCCTAAATCCATCAATAGCATTATCATATCCTAAATTTCTTTGCTCATAACTCCTAAATAGCAAGCCATTACCAAACTGTTCATAAAAATTTCCTGCTGTAATTTCTATCTCATCACCGGTAAATGAGACATATCTGTATGGAATACCTGTGCCTTTATATCTTGGGTCAAATCCTTGCAAAGCATTCAAATAACTTTCATAACGAATACCTGCTGAAAATTTGCCATTTGTATAATTAATATTAGCAAAACCATTCATAAGAAATTTTTCAGGCACATCAGGCGCTCCTATCATAGAATCTGGTTCATAATACTGGCAATCTGTCTGAAAATTTCCATGAACTTCTCCTTTATCTATGTTTTGGGTATATATTTTTGTAATAATAAAAGGAGATAAAGGAGATAATAGTAGGAATAAGGCGATATATAATTTTATATAGTTTTTGTATTTCAAAATGTTATTCATTTTTATTCAAATCATTATTGTCATTGATATTTTTGCCTTCTGATATTTTTTTTACTAACTTATATAGTTCAATCTCATCGCCTTCGGAATAAGAATTATGTTGCCAAATTACTTCCATTTTATCATTTAAAAGGAAAACATGAGGAATAAGACCTACATTCATGGCTCTTTTAAAGTCATTGTTAGCATCAAGATATATATCATAATCCCATGCTTTTCCATTTACATAAGGACCAATTTTTGCAGAATTCCTTATGTCGTCAATAAAAACAGCTATAAGTTTCACACCTGTTTCTTCCTGCCAGTCATCATAGACCTCTGCTATTGCATTAAGTTCTTTAATGCAGGGATGACACCATGTTGCACAAAAACTTATTATAACAGGTTTCCCATCATTTGAAAATGTGTTAGGATTAACTGTTTTACCATCTATTGTTTTAATATCAACAGATGGTAAATGATTTGCTTTTTTTTGTGAAAATACATAAGATGATAATGTGATAATTAATAGTAAAATAAATATTTTTTTCATATTGTTTATAGTTTTTATTGCTTATTTTCTATAGTTTAATGTTTAGGGGAGTTCTAATAATTACTTTTTATTACAAGTGGCTGCAAAATATCATTATTTCGTTGTCGGGCAAAATCTTTCCTCACCATAGCTATGGCTGCGGAATATTTTACCCTCCGCCTCATACTGATATTTTTCGCTCACTTTCATATACAAAACCAATTATTAGAACTCCCCTTTAATAATAACTTTTTTTGCGGTAATATCATTCCCGACCATTAATGTATAAAAATAAATACCTGATTCCCAATTATTTACAGAAACTGTAATAATTTTTTGTTTTTCATTTATTTGTATTTCTTTAACTAATAAACCTAAAGCATTATATATAATAATTTTTGCTGATGAATGATTATTTTTTGAGTAATAACAAATGTTTACATAATCAGTAGCCGGGTTTGGATAAACATTGAAAGAATTTACTGTATTTATATCAGAGTAAAAAATATTATCAAAATTAACTTGGTATAATACAGTTACAAACACAGAATCATCAGGACTGTTTGCATCAAAAAACACATAAGTTATAATACTTGTTCCCTGATTACCATTAGGGATATAATCTCCGTAAAAATCATTTTCATTGGTTTCTCCTCCATTAATACTTAATGGATTGGGTGATACATAAGTAGATGGAGAAAAGCATTGTCCCCAACAAAATGTATTTATTGAACCAGAAACTATATAATCTTCTATCTTTTTTACTTTTACCTGTATTGTGCCGGAACTATCATTTGTAATTATAACATTAGATATTAAAGTTTCGTCTGTTCCTGTAATTATCAATAATGTATCATTAGTAATATCATTTGCTAATGTATCTGTTAGTGATAGATTTTGTGCAAACAAGCAATTGGCACTTAATAACCATGCAATAAAAAATATATGTATTTTATTAATATGTAGCATCATAATATTTGAATTATTAGTGAATTAAATTATATGTTATTATCATTAGCCCCGTTCTTCAGAGCAGTGTATAAATTTAAGCAACACACATCTCTGCAAAATTTCGCAAATGGCATCGTACTTTTATCCTTGTCCCCGCCTTTTAAGGCGAGGCTAATGATATATGTTTCTCAAAAATTTATGAATTTAGCGAAGCAATCTCATCCGCCTTAGGCTCTTAGGTTTGCAAATTAAATTTTAATAAATAATTATGAT
>CAZOSY010000032.1:0-16492 GCA_964582565.1 uncultured Bacteroidales bacterium
GCCCAAACGCTCCAATAATTCTATTGCAAATCCTTCTATTGTATTTTCGGTTATTCTAGTCATATTATATCATCCAAATTTCTGAATTATATTCTGTCTGTGATTCCATCACCATCGTTTAATTTATCATTTTCCCATTTTATCGGGTTATCAATAATATATTGTGCAATGCGGTTATATTCTGTTTCATTTCTGATAATGTGTTCCCAATAATTGCGTTGCCATAATTTTCCATCAAACTGTTGCCAATTATTGTTTTTCACGCCGCATATATATTCAACTGTCGTAATGGATTCAAACGCACCAATCATATCGCCAATGGTTTTGTTTTTCGTTGCGGTAGGGGCAATCCCTTGTGGTTGTCCTTTTTTCGAATCGACCATATTATTTTGGGCGACCGTTTTATTTTGGGCGACCACAAGGGTCGCCCCTACGATTTCCAATATTGCGTGGAAATGGTTTGGCATTACGACATATTCATATAATTGAATATTTTTAAATCGTTTTGGTAATGCCAACCATTGTGTTTTGACCATTTCCCCTGCGTCGTTTAATATCATCTCTCCTTCTTTTATTTCACCAAACAAACATTCACGATTTTTTACGCAAATGGTTATAAAATACAATCCTGCCTGCGAATAATCGTATCCTTTTAATCGGATTGAACGCCTGTTGGGGTAGTCCTTGCTACCCGTATTATTTGTATTGTATTTTTTCATATATTCCCTTTATCGGATAGCCACAAGGGCTACCCTTACATTTTTATCCGTATTTCTCCACTCATTAATTTTGGCAACAATGTACCCCGCATTTTTTCAAGAGTAAGGATTTGGGTTTGATTTTCAAGCATTTTTTCAAATATCAACTTAACTTGATTGTCGAAAAACGTCAAACTTTTATCGTCAGGTATTGGAATTGGATATTCTTTCAAAATATCTGTTTTCAGATTAGTGAATATGCTTCCATTTCCTTGCATCAATAATTCAGGTCGTATTTTTTTGAATAATAAGTATAAAAATTCATTTGAAAAATGAGATTGTGGAAAATGTAACCACCCATCATGAATACAAGAGTCAACTTGTAAGATTTTTGGAATACCTGGTGTTGCACTATTAGAAAGAACTAAAGAACCTGCTTTTAAAAGTGTAGTTTTTTTTAATCCTTCAATCTTGATATGTTCTTTTATTTCAAAAATAAAAGGTGATGCTGTTTTTGTTGCATCAGAAATTTTTAGCCACCTTAATCCAGTGTCTGAAATATATTCTTGAATTGGTCTTGGAGAACCTCCTCTTTTTACTGTAGTAAAATCCCCTAATTTTCTTTCCTCCCAATCTTCCTTAGCTTCCTCCATAAACCACTGCCTAAAAAATGTTTCGGCTATTTTTTCGAGGGTTTTGTTTTGACGATGGAGCAGGTCTATTTTGTCGTCTAAACTTGAAAGTACTTCGGCTATGGCTTTTTGTTCAGGGAGTGGGGGGAGTTCTGTTTCTAAATTTTCAAAGTCACCTTTATTCACTATTGGAACAGCCGTTCCATCGCCACCATAAATCCTTAATGTTTCATACATTGAAACTAATCTATAATATAAAAAATTGTTAGAAACTATTTTTGTATTTGGTATTATTGAATTTATTTGCTGATTCGTTATTACCTCAATATCATTCAAAACAACTTTCCCCATATCAGAACCTATGCATGTTACAAGAACTGATTTTTTGGGTAATATCTTATTCTGTAATCTTTGAATTCCAATTTTTGAAAGTTTCCTTTCACTATTCATAACCTTTTTTCTGTAATTTTTGTAATCAGATGGGGTAACAAATGGCATTTCGTTTCCCCAATCTTCTGGATTGTTTCTTGACGGAGTTTTACCAGTAATTACAGTTCCCATCTTTTCTAACTTATATTCTTTCCACTCACTCATTGCCACCTCCGTTTTTCAGATTCGCAATCATTTTCATAGCTTCCATATCCATTTTGGAGAAGGCAAACCATTTTTTGCCCAAATCTTTAAGGCTTGCTCCAAAGTGATAAACGGTAGTTTCGTCAATTATTAAAAAACGGTCGTGGGCTTTGGTAAATTTTTCTATCTCTATTTTTGGATGCTGTTTATTATGTTTTTCTAAATCCTGCTTTAAAATTTTTGTAATGTTTTTAGTATAGATATTTACAGCTACATTTTTTTTTCGTTTGGTAAAAAGTTGTAAAACTGTTTCATCAATATAATTGTCAATCAGCAGAATTGATTTCTGGGCAGATTTTATAAGGTCGGCAATAAAAATGTAAGCATCAAAAACTTGTCCGTCGTAAAATATACCTTGTTTTGGTTTAATGTCTCTTGCTTCAATAGCATCTAAAATAGCATCGATTTTATTATCGGATTTAAGTTGTTTAATATCGCTTGCTATTTGCTTTTGCTCAATATTGTTTATTCTCTGAAAAAGGGTTGCGTTTTGAGAGATGAATTTTCTCATTTCAACAAAGGCATCAATAATTTGTATGCTCACTTTTACCGCTGTTTTGCTACGGAGAACAGCAGAAAGCATTGAAACACCCTGTTCTGTGAAAACAAAAGGTAGTTTTCTTTTACCCCCGTGTTCTGAACTTGATATCACAATTTGTGATTTCAAGTTTACTGAATTTTTTTCGAAGGTCGCATTTTGCGACTTTAAAATTTCATCTTCTTTT
Organism: uncultured Bacteroidales bacterium; assembly: GCA_964582565.1. GTDB lineage: Bacteria > Bacteroidota > Bacteroidia > Bacteroidales > CAZZDX01 > CAZZDX01. Next base: position 2,689 of record CAZOSY010000032.1, read on the forward strand.
TTTAAGGTGCCATTTTGGAAACTTAAAAATTCTTCATATTCAACAAACTCATTTTGAATTAACTGAAACCTGAATTTTTCAGGAAATCGGTTAATATTTCTTTTTACAGCTTGATTTAAAACTCTTGTTTCAACATCATACATTTCCGCTAAATCACTATCAAGCATTACCTGAACACCACGAATAGTGCAAATGCGGTTTTGAATAATATTTATTGGTACTATTTTATTTTTATCACTCATTGCCACCTCCTCCTGTCTGCGTGCCACGCACAGGCAAATTTTTAAGCTGTTTCATAATCAACTTATCAAAATCGCTTTCAAAGAGGCGGTCTTGCACAATGCGGTATTTTTCAAATTCTGTTTCTGCTCTGTCTTTTGCAATTTCTGCGGTTATTTTTCCTGCATCTTTTAAAACTGCTCTGTCGTCATATTCTAAAAACAAATCAAGTCGTTTTGCCCAGTCTTGCATAGTCATCGGTATTTTTCTTTTTGCTCTTTCTTCTGCCAAATCTAAATAGGCATTTACAATTCTACCAAGCGATTCTATCTCATCTTTTGTAAGATAATTTTTGGCAATAGAAACATCTGTTTTAAAAATTCTTCCATCGGGCGAGTTTTTCCAACTTGTTAATCCCATTTTATCTTTTTCGCTGTCGGCTCTTTTATAAATAAGCTCGGCTGCTGTATGTCCGTGAATACCGAAATGTAGTTTGTTTTGCACTTTGGCAAAAAATTCTTTTGTTGTTTTAGCGTCTTTATTGTAATCTAAACTTGTAGTATAAATATCAGTTACTTTTTGATAGAATTTGCGTTCGCTTAACCTTATTTCCCTAATTTCGGCAAGCAGTTCTTCAAAATAGTTTTCGTTTAAGTATGAGCCATTTTCAAGCCGTTTTTTATCAAGCACAAAACCTTTAATGGCAAACTCTCTTAAAACTTTAGTTGCCCATTGTCTAAACTGTGTTGCCCGAACAGAGTTTACACGGTAACCAACAGATATAATGGCATCAAGATTGTAAAAAGCTACTGTTCTTTTTACATTTCTGTTACCCTCTTTTTGAACTATTGGGAATTTCCCAATAGTTGAATTTTTATCTAACTCGGCATTTTTATAAATATTTTTGAGATGTTCGTTTACGGTACTAATATCTACTTCAAAGAGTTCTGCTATCAACTTTTGAGTAAGCCAAATAGTCTCGTTTTCGTATCGGGCTTCAATACTGTTTTTACTGTCTTGAGCCGTGAATATCAAAAACTCTGCTGTACTATTTCTTATTAGTTTATTTTTACTCATCTTTCAACTCAATTTTAGCAAGGTTTTCAGAAATGCGTTTATTTAAAATGGCTTCTTCTTTTAACTGTTCTTCAAATTCGGTTTTTAAACCGGTAAATCGTTCGTTAAAATCAAAATCATCTTCTTCGTCAGCCAAGCCTACATAACGCCCTGGCGTTAAAACATAATCAAGCTCTTTTACTCGTTCTATACTTGTTGCATTAAAAAGCCTTTTATGTCTTCATAATCACCGTCAGAGTTTCTCCAATTGTGGTAGGTGTCTGCAATAAGTTTAATATCTTCTTGTGAAAGTTCTTTTGTTCTTCTGTTTATCAGAAAACCCATATTTCGGGCATCAATAAAAAGTATTTCCTTACTTCGGTCTCTGTATTTACCATTTGCTCGGTTACGGCTCATAAACCAAAGTGAAGCAGGAATTTGAGTATTTAAAAACAATTTGGCAGGCAAGTTTACAATGCAATCAACCAATCCTTCTTCTATCATGTTTTTTCTAATATCTCCTTCGCCAGAAGTTTTAGAAGTCAAAGAACCTTTTGCCAAAACAAAACCAGCTTGTCCGCTTGGTGCAAGGTGATAGATAAAATGTTGTATCCAAGCATAATTGGCATTTCCAGTTGGTGGTGTTCCATATTGCCAACGACCGTCTTTACGGAGTAAATCACCACTCCAATCGCTTACGTTAAATGGTGGATTTGCAATTATATAATCAGTTTTTAAATCTTTATGAGCATTATTCAAAAATGAGCCTTCATTATTCCATTTTACTTGTGAACTGTCTAATCCTCTTATGGCAAGGTTCATTTTTGCCAGTCGCCAAGTGGTTTGGTTACTCTCTTGTCCGTAAATAGAAATATCGTTTATCTTTCCTTGGTGTTCAGTAACAAATTTTTCAGATTGAACAAACATTCCACCTGAACCACAGCAAGGGTCAAAAACTCGTCCTTTGTATGGTTCAAGCATTTCAACCAATAATTCTACAACACTTCTTGGAGTATAGAATTGTCCTCCTTTTTTGCCTTCGGCAAGTGCAAATTCACCCAAGAAATATTCAAAAACGTGTCCAAGAATATCAGCACTTCTTGATTTCGCATCGCCTAAGGCAATGTTTCCAATCATATCAATTAGTTCACCCAAACTTGTCGGGTCAAGATTTTGTCTTGCATAAACTTTTGGTAGAACGCCTTTTAATGATGGATTTTCTTTTTCGATGGCATCCATTGCTTCGTCAACCGTTTTTCCAATAGTAGGTTGTTTGGCTTTGGATAAAAGAAAATTCCAACGAGCATCACTTGGCACGAAAAATACATTTTCAGCTTTATATTCGTCTTTGTCTTCGGGGTCTGCTCCTGCGTATTCTCCTTCTCCTGCTTTTAGCTTTTCAAATAATTCTTCAAAAGCATCGGAGATATATTTTAAAAATATCAGTCCGAGTACAACGTGTTTGTATTCTGCGGCATCAATATTTTTTCTCAATTTGTCAGCTGATTTCCAGAGTTGTTTTTCCAATGGTTCGTCTGTTCCGATATTGTTCTTTTTTGCCATTTATTTTAAGTTTCTTTTATTCGTTTTAAAATTACTTTTTTCTGTCAGAGCGTTGGCTAAAATTAAACTCTTTTGGCTTTTCCGGGTTTTTCCTGTGTGGTGGCAAAAACCAAATGTGCTATTTGTGCGGTGGCATTCATTTCGTTTTTCTTTTAGGTTTACCACAATATTGTCTTTTTAAGCATGAAGTTCAACTTATTTATACAACCAACTTATTACATTAAAACTGTTATTTAGATGCCAAATAAGTATGTAAATAACAGTCCGCCTAAGCGGATAAGTTGTTATTTATTTTTTAGCAAATATAAATTTTTTTTTAAAGTACAACAAATATATTTTTATTTTTATAATCCGTCAAACGGGCTTCTTGCATTTTTTATTACCTGCTTTAGTCGGATACATTATTTTTTTTTGCAATAGATATACTTGCATTAAGTTCAAATCCGGCAAGTAATATTGTTGCATTAAAATATATCCAAAGCAACAGAATGATAAGAGTTCCAATAGAGCCATAGATTTTGTTGTATCGTGAAAAATGGCTTATATAATAGTTAAAACCTGATGAAAGGATAAATATTGACAATGTTGCTAATATTGAACCTATTGAAATAAAACGGAATTTTTTTCTCTTTGCAGGGGCAAGATAATATAAAAAAGAAATAGAAAAAAATAACATACCTGTAATTATTATCCATTTTAAAACCTGTATAATACTACATATAGTATTTGATGTAAAAATTCCTTTAAGTATTTCCTGATTGACAAGAAACCTAATAGTTGATGTTCCAAAAATTATAAATATTATGGCTATTATAACTATTACAAACAAAATTAAAGCTATTATAACTGATATTAAACGTCGCTTTAGTCCTGACCGCGTTTCAGTGATATGATAAGTAGCATTAAATGCTACAATTATCCTGTTAATACAATTTACAGCAAAATACAGTGTAAATATAAAACCAACAGAAAGCAGTCCTCCATGATGACTTTTAACAATATCTTCAATTGTTCCGCTTATTATATTATAAGTTGTATTAGGTGAAATATCTTTTATAATTACCAGCAAAGTATCCTGAAAATTATTAATTGGTATATAAGGAATAATTGAAAAAAAGAAAATTATTCCGGGAAAGACAGTTAATAAGAAAGAAAAAGACAGAGAAGTTGCCCTTGTTGTAATAGAACTTTTTTGCATTATTTGTGAAAAAGTACTTATTACTTCATAAAGATTAGCCCCACCGGAAAACGGTATAACAATTTTTTTAGAACTATTAACAAGCAAAACAACAGGTTTACTAATAATAATTTTTTGAAGAAGTTTATTTGACATTAATTAAATGTTTTTAAGCAGACCATAACTAAACTTTTTATACAATGGCTTTCAAGCTCATATCCATACTTTTAATATGGTGTGTTAAGTTTCCGACAGAAATAAAATCAATACCACATTCAGCATATTTTCTTATATTTTTAATTGTTATGCCACCGGACGATTCTGTTTCATATTTTCTATTTACTAATTTTACTGCTTTGCGTGTATCTTTTACAGAAAAATTGTCAAACATAATTCTGTTAATACCTCCAACAGATAAAACTTTTTTTATCTGAGCAATATTTTTTGTTTCTATTTCAATTTTCAGATTTTTATTATATTTTTTCAAATAATTATGAACAAATTTTATTGCCTGTTCAATTCCTCCTGCAAAGTCGATATGATTATCTTTAATCATTATCATATCATATAATCCCATACGATGATTTTCGCCGCCTCCGGTTTTAACTGCTTGTTTTTCCAGCAATCTGATGTTGGGAGTTGTCTTTCTCGTATCTAAAACCCTGGTGTTAAGTCCTTTAAGTAAAGAAACGATTTTATATGTATTAGTAGCTATTCCACTCATCCGTTGCATAAAATTCAAGACAGTTCTTTCGGCTGATAAAATTGATATTATGTTTCCTTCAACAATAAAAGCAATATCTCCTTTTTTTACTTTTGAGCCATCAGAAAAAAAAATTTGCATTTTTATATTTTTATCAAGATTAAGGAATACTTTTTTAGCAATTTCAATACCTGCAATAATTCCATTTTCTTTTATTAACAATTGTGCTTTACCTGTTGCATTTTTGGGGATACAAGCCAGGGAAGTATGGTCTCCATTTCCTAAATCTTCTTTTAAGGCATTTTCAATAATTTTTGCCACAGATTTATTATTCATAAAAGATAATTTGTTTTATTAATAGAAGTCCCCTTAAGATATTTGCTTCGTTAAATTGCTGAATAAGTGAGGCAACAAAGTTATTTAACGGGACAATGGTTACTAACTTATTGTTTTTCAAATATAAGTTGTTGAATATAAGATTTACCTGAAATTTCTTTAATAAGAAAATAAGTTCTAAAAGAGGTGTTTTTAGAAACATTTAAAATTCCTATTGAAAATTTAGCTCCTGCTTTGGAAGTTCCTTGATTTTTGATTGTGAATGATTTGGGAGGATTATTTTCAAAAAAATTTTTAATTATCTGTTTTGCCTGGGCTTTGCTATATGTGCCTTCATTTCCGGGCACAGATAAATCAATAGTAGAACCAAAATAGTTTGATAATTTTTCAGAATTTCCCGAACGAATTGCTGCAGCAACATTATCAGTAATATCATCAGGAGGGTTTACACATAAAGAAGATGTATGCAGACCTAATGATATTATAATACATACTATAATTGAAGATATTTTCATTTTTTTTATATTTTTAATATTAAATAAGCAAAAATTAAACCAAAAACAATTTTTAAAAGTATAAATTTAAAATCAGGCAGTTGTCTGATACAAATTTACAAAAATATAAATAATTTGTTCTGATGGGAAAAATTAGTTTTTTTTACAACATTTTATCAGGATATATCTTTTTGTTGTTTATAAAATATATATTGTGTAATTATTATTAAGATTAAAGAAAATATTGTGCTAATTATAATTTTGTTAAAAGTTGTTAAAAATTCCGAAAAGCGGAATGTTTCTATATTAAAAAGTAAAAAATGGTGTAGAAATGTCAGAATAGCAGAATAATAAAAAAACCATTTAAATCCTAAGTCCTTTATTGTTGGGCTGATACCTGGCTTATATTCTTGTTTAGATGAAATAGTTTTTAGAACCAAAGGTCTGCAAAAAGCCATAAAAGTGCATGCAGAAGCGTGCATACCTATTGTATTAGAAAACATATCAACTCCTAATCCGATAAAGAAAGCAGATATAAGTAACAACCATTTAGGTGTTTCAAAAGGTAATAGTAATATAAATAAGACATATAAATAAGGATTAATATAACCGCTTAAATGTATATTGTCAAGTATTAAGACCTGAAATAATATTAAAATAAAAAAACGTAATATATTTTTTAAAACAAGATTAGTCATTTTGTGAAGATGTTTCTAATTTTTTTTGTTCTTTTTTTAGTAAATTATTTATTACATACACATAGGATATTTTGTTATAGTCCTCTGAGAATTTCAGATAGACAGTATAAAAGTTGCTTCCCTGGTTTTTTTTATAATCAATTATTGTTCCTATTAATATTCCTTTGGGGAACATACTTGAATATCCACTTGTAATGACAGTATCGCCTGTTGAAAGTTTTGCGTGTGTAGGAATATCTTTTAATGTCCCGATTTTATAGTTTATCCCGTTCCATATAATAGTGCCTGTATATCCATTTTTTTTGATTTTTGCACTTATTTTTGCCTGTTTGTGAAGAACTGATATTACAGAGCTAAAATGTTTTGAAACATCTTTAACAATTCCTACAATTCCATTAGGAGCTATTACAGCCATACCATTTTTTATTCCATTATCCTTACCTTTGTTCAATGTAATATAGTTATTTCTTTTATTAACAGAATTGCTAATTATTTTTGCACTTATATATTGATATTTTTGTTTGTATAAAGTATCTGTTATATAAAAAATTTTATTATTTAATTTTACAAAAGATTTGATGGATTTAGAATGTAATTTAGCATTCTCTTCAGATAATATTTCATTGGTTTTTTTTAATAAAAAATATTCATATATATTTTTATTTATATTTAATATGTTAGCTGTAAATATATTTGTAGAATTTACGAAACTTGCTTTTTGATAATAATTATTTTGGATAGTCAGGGTTATAGCAATTGCTTCAAGCAGGATGAACAGTAAGAAGAAATTATGTTTCCACAGGAATGTAAATAAGTTTCTCATAAGAACATAAGAATAAAAGTATGCTTTGTGTTGTTATATTTTGCGTAATATTTTTAGTCATTTGGCTTCGCGGTCATTCAGTTGTTCATTGACTATTTAGTGTTTGTTCATAATGTTCGATTTCTTCGTTATGCTTGTCTTTCAAATCAGTCATTTACAAAAGTAAACTTCTGATTTTCAATACTGCGCAAGCCTCGAACTCGAACATTCTGAACTAAACACTTACTTTATGAACAGACACTATTTAATAACCCTCAATGACTATATATTATGTTAAAATATAATCTTTTATAGTAATATTAGCCGGATATCTTACAATATTTCTCAGAATTATTTTATTAAGAAAGTAAATTTATCATAATTTTTTAATGCAATACCGGTTCCTCTTGCTACTGCTCTCAGGGGGTCTTCAGCTATATGTATAGGCAATTTTGTTTTCAGTTCAATTCGTTTATCCAAACCTCTTAGCATAGAGCCGCCACCTGTAAGATAAATTCCTGTTTTGTAAATATCAGCAGATAGTTCTGGTGGTGTCATTTCCAATGCTTGCAAGATGGCTGTTTCAATTTTTATAATAGTTTTTTCTAAGCAATGGGCTATTTCTGCATAGTTAACAGATATTTCTTTAGGTATTCCACTTAGCATATCTCTACCGTGGACAGGGAAGTCATCAGGAGGATTTTCAAGCTCTTCTATAGCAGAACCTACTTTTATTTTAATTTTTTCAGCAGTACGTTCTCCAACAAACATATTATGTTGTTTTCTCATATATTCCTCTATATCTTTATCAAGTTCATTACCAGCTATTCGTATGGATTTATTAGAGACGATTCCGCCAAGAGCGATGATAGCTATTTCGGTAGTTCCTCCACCTATATCAATAATCATATTTCCTACTGGTTCTAATACATCTATCCCTATACCTATTGCAGCAGCCATAGGTTCGTGTATAAGTTTTACGTCTCTGGCGCCAGCTTGTTCTGCGGAATCTTTAACAGCACGTTGTTCTACTTCAGTTATTCCGGAAGGGATACAAATAACCATTTTTAAAGCAGGAGGGAACAGGCTTTTTTTAGGGCTAATCATCTTTATCATCCCTCTAATCATATATTCGGCAGACTGGAAATCAGCAATAACGCCATCTCTTAAAGGACGTATGGTCTTTATATTTTCATGAGTTTTTCCGTGCATCAGCATTGCCTTTTTTCCTACAGCAATAACATCTCCGCTTTTTCTGTCAATAGCAACCATGGAAGGTTCATCAACAACAACTTTATCATTGTAGATTATAACTGTATTAGCAGTTCCTAAATCAATTGCAATTTCTTTTGTTAAAAAAGAAAAAAGTCCCATATAATTATTATATTTAAATTAATGTTTAAAATGTCTTATTCCGGTAAATACCATTGCAATATTATTATTATTACAATAATCAATAGACTCCTTATCTCTTACTGATCCACCCGGCTGGATTACTGCTTTAATTCCTTGTTTGTGAGCAATTTCAACGCTGTCGGGGAAAGGGAAAAAAGCATCAGAAGCCATAACAGCACCTTTTAAGATAAAGTCAAAAGTTTTGGCTTTCATAACAGCTTGTTTTAAAGCATCAACTCTTGATGTTTGGCCAATGCCACTTGCTATTAATTGTTTGTTTTTTACTAATACAATAGCATTTGATTTACTATGTTTTACTATAATATTTGCAAAAGCCAAGTCGTTTTTTTCTGTTTCTGTTGGAGTAAGTTTTGTAACTGTTTGCATATCAGCAATAGTTTCTGTTTTTAAATCTTTTGTTTGTTCAATTACTCCGTTTAAAATTGATTTAAATTTTTTTTTATGTGTATGAAATATTTTTTTTTGCAAAATTATTCTATTTTTTTTAGATTTAAGCAGTTTAAGAGCATTTTTTTTATAATAAGGTGCAATAATTATTTCAAAGAATAATTTATTTATATCTCTTGCTGTTTCTTCATCCAGTATTTTATTTGTAATAATAACTCCGCCAAAAGCAGAGACAGGGTCGCCTGCTAAAGCATTTTTCCATGCATCAATAAGTTTTGGTCTTATTGCAACGCCACAAGGATTTGTATGCTTTATGATAGCAAAAGCGGGTTTGGAAAACTCATCTATTAAGCTAAAAGCAGCATCAATATCTACTAAGTTGTTATAAGAAATAACTTTTCCGTTCAATTGTTCAAAAAGTTTACTTATATCTCCATAATAAATTCCTTTTTGGTGAGGATTTTCACCATATCTTAAAATTGTATGTTTGGTAATATTTTTCTTAAAAGTATATTCTTTCTCATTGTTACTAAAATAATTAAAGATAGAAGTATCATAGTCAGAGGAAATTGCAAAAGTTTTTTTAGCAAAGTATTTTCTGTCATTAATTGAAGAATATCCTTTTTTTTCGTTTAACAAGTTGATTAGCTCTTTGTATAGATTAGAGCAAGGGACAACAAGGACATCATTAAAATTTTTAGCAGCAGCTCTTATCAAAGAAATTCCTCCAATATCAATATTTTTTATAATTTTTTTTTCATCATTAGTAGAAGCAATAGTTTCTTCAAAAGGATACAGGTCAATAATGACAAGGTCTATTTGTGGTATTTCATATTTTTTTATTTGTTCTGTATCTTTTTTATTATTTCTTCTGTAAAGTATTCCTCCAAAAATTTTGGGGTGTAAAGTTTTAACTCTACCGCCTAAAATAGATGGATATGAAGTAATAGTTTCTACAGATGTTACTTTAACATCAAGTTTTTTAATAAAATCATAAGTTCCTCCTGTTGAATAAATAGTAATGCCTAAATTATTTAGTTTGTGCACTATTGGTTTAATATCATTTTTATTATAGACAGAGATAAGAGCAGTTTTAATCTTTTTTAATTTTTCCATTTACAAATATTTTCTTTTTTATTTAGAATGCTAAAATAATATAAATTTGACATTTTATATTTACTTATAAAATATTTATTTAATTTGTAAAGTTATATTAAAAAAGAATTTTTACAATCAGTTATAATTTAAATTTTTTTAATATTAAGATAATTTGAATAAGATAAAAAATCTTGCAGGTCAGACAGCTACATATGGTGTTTCAAGTATAGTTGGACGTATTATCAATTATTTATTAGTTCCTCTTTATACAAGGGCTTTTGTTACTGCTGAGTTTGGCGTTGTAACAGAGATGTATGCTTATGTAGCATTTCTTATAGTGATTCTTACTTATGGTATGGAAACAGCTTTTTTTCGTTTTTCACAGGTTGATAAAAAAAAGAATACTTACAGCACAACGCTTATATCATTACTTGGAACCTCATCTTTGTTTATAATAATTACAACATTTTTTTCTCATGATATAGCTAATTTATTACAGTATCCAAATCATAGTGAATATATTATATGGCTTGCTTTAATTGTATCTCTTGATGCTTTATCTTCTATTCCTTTTGCTAAATTAAGAGCACAAAACAAGTCAAAACGTTTTGTGATTATAAAACTTATTAATATTGCTGTAAACATAGGATTAAATTTATATTTCTATGTAGATTTTCATAACTGGGGATTAAAACAAGGAGCAGGAGTTGAATATGTATTTATTTCAAATTTAATATCAAGCAGTATAACGGTTTTATTGTTATCGCCAGAGATAATAAAAATCAAATATGTATTTGATTATAAGTTATGGGAAAAAATGATAATTTATGCTTTGCCATTATTAGTAGCGGGATTAGCAGGTATTATTAATGAGACAATGGACAGAATCCTGTTAAAATATTTGCTTCCTAAAGATATAGCTATGAGCCAATTAGGAATATATGGAGCTTGTTATAAAATATCTATTTTAATGACTATATTTATTCAGGCATTCAGGTATGCCGCAGACCCATTCTTTTTTTCAAATTCAAAAGAGAAGAACTCCAAAAAACTTTATGCAGATGTGATGAAATATTTTGTTATTGTTGTTTCTTTTATATTTCTTGGAATAATGATGTATGAAGATATTGTAATATTATTTATTGGTGAGCCTTTTAGAGTTGGAGCACCGGTAATTCCTGTCTTATTACTTGCTAATTTGTTTTTAGGTATTTACTTTAATCTTTCTATATGGTATAAACTTACTAATAAAACACTTTATGGTGCATATATTGCTATTTTTGGAGCAACAATAACCTTAGTTCTTAATTTTTTATTAATTCCGGTTATTGGTTATATGGGTTCGGCTTGGGCTACTTTTATTTGTTATGCTTCTATGATGATTGTTTCTTATCTTATAGGACAAAAATATTTTCCTGTAAAATATGATTTTAAAAGGATAACTGGATATTTAGGACTTTCTGTTTCTCTGTTTTTTATTAGTAAATTGCTAAATATTGAAACTCAGAATTTTCGTTTGATAGTAAACACTATTTTTATATTAATATTTATCTTTGTTGTTATTATTGTTGAGGAGCCACATTTTTTAAGAGCAAAAAAATAATTCTATTATAAAATTCAGTTAGGGGAATTGATTAAAACTTAAGAACTAAAAGTAAAAACAAAAAACAAAAAACCAATAAAAAATATAAAATTTTGAATAAAATTTATAAACACATAAAAAAGTCAGCATTGTTATTTTATATACTAAATGTTATGATTTTTTTAATGTTTTGTGTTAATACATTAAATGCTCAAAATGAAAATGATACAAGCAAATACACACATTTTTATTATAAAAACGGAAACATATCAAGTAAAGGATTGATAATACAAGGAAAGCCAGATGGTTACTGGGAAACATATTATGAAAATAAAATTTTAAAATCAGAAGGAAACAGAAAGAATTTTAAACTTGACGGGAAATGGAAATTTTATAATGAAAAAGGGGAAATAGTTTTAGAAGTAAATTATAAGAATGATAAAAAAAATGGAATAAAAAGAACTTATTATGATAAAGAAATAATTGATGAAAACTTTACAGATGACATTAAGCAAGGATTAACAGTTTATTATTATGCTGACGGGAAAATACATAAAGGGATAAATTTTGTTAAAGGAAAAAAACAGGGAATAGCTAAAGAATATTCCAAACAAGGACTTATTATAACTCTTACTGAATATAGAAATAATTTTATTGTTAATAAGGAAAGTATTAACAGATTTGATACTGATAGATTGAAACACGGCACTTGGAAAATTTTTTATAAAAACGAAAAAATCAAATCAGAGGGAATATATAATCATGGCAAAAAAAATGGATATTTTAAAAAATATTCAGAAGATGGGAATATAGTAAGTATTGATAAATATATAGATGATGAATTACAAAAAGATGTTGAGGAATTAACAAAATTAGATGTAAAAACTACTTATTATAAAACAGGAGTAATTAAAACAGTAGCAAGTTATAAAGATAATATACCTGAAGGGATAAGAAGAGATTATTCTTCGGAAGGCAAGATAATAAGTTCAAAAACATATAAACAAGGTATTGTTGTTAATAATGGAATAATAGACGAACAAGGGTTTAAACAAGGATTATGGGAAGAATATTACGAAACAGGTGAATTAAAATCAAAAGGTAAATATGAAAACGGAGAAAAAACAGATGTATGGAAATTTTATTATAAGAATGGAACATTGGAACAACAAGGGTTTTATAATAAAAACAAAAAAAATGATGGAATATGGAGATGGTATTATGAGTCGGGAAATTTACTCAGAGAAGAAAAATTTGTAAATGGTGTCTTAAATGGATTTACAAAAGAATATACTGACAGTAGTAAAATAATAACACAGGGAGAATATATTGATGGCTTAAAAGAAGGATTATGGATTTATGAACTTGGTAATCACAGAGAAGAAGGAAAATATGTAGTAGGAAAAAGGGAAGGATTATGGAAATATTATTATAGTAACGGACAAATAAATTTTGAAGGTAAATATATTGATGATATACCTGATGAAAAACATACATATTATTGGGGTAATGGAAATATTAAAAAACAAGGTATGTATATAATGGGAGCGAAACAAGGAGAATGGAAAAAATATAACTCTGATGGATTACTTTTTTTTACTACACTATATAAAAATGGAATAGAGATAAAATATGATGGTGTTAAAATAAAACCTGCTTTTGAAAAAAATTAGTGTTTATACAAAACAATGTGGTGCAACCCGTTGTGTTGGTAATCCATTGTTTTTAAATCATTGGTAATTTTATCCCGTTGGTATGCACAAGGCAATAAAACATGAATGCCATAATTTATACAGATACGAACAGGTTGTAAGGTTAAATGCCTGATAGATAGATAAATAGATGTAAAAAATTTAGAATATTTTTTTGTGTGATAATTAAAAAAACATATTGTATATTTGTACCGATTAAAGAAAATTGATTAACAGGTTTTGCGATTTTCTCTATTTAAAAGTTTAGCCAGTTAAATGCGGAAGCATATTTAACAGGCTAAAAAAAAAATATTTTTTAGAATCCACCTGAAAATATAAACAGGACAAATAATAAAATATTTGACCATTTTACTTGCCTTTTTAGAAGCTAAAGCGGACAAGTTGTCCAAGTATAAACAAGTATTGTGCCATTAGAATAAGAATTTGAAACCAAGCAATATGAACCCAATTTTTCAATATATTATCGTTGAGTCCGTAAAATGTCAACTTAAAAAGAAGGATAAAAAACCATCTTCAAAGCAATTTGAAAGAGAAATACAAAATACAAAAGTTGGATTTGTA
>CAZOSY010000033.1:0-16452 GCA_964582565.1 uncultured Bacteroidales bacterium
AAAATCAAAAATGTTTAAACAACTCAATAATATAAAACTAAAAAATAGCAGCAGTAGCAGTTAAATTTATTGTAACTATACTGATTAGGCATTCGTTATTCGTCAGTAGCCGAACTTGGCAGCCAAACATGACTGCCCGACAGCACAGGTTTCATCTTGAAAAACATTAATCTTCTGAAAAATATTTAAGTTTTTTCCTGTAAACAGAAAATATATTTGCTCTGGAAACAAAACCAATATATTTACAATCTTTTACTACGGGCAGGTTAAAGTTTCTTGTAATCTTAAACTTATTAACAATATCTTCCATTGAATCATCAGGATTAACACATTCTGATGTTGGCATAAACATTAGATTATGCACATAAGTATTATCATACATATCAGGTCTGAACATAATATGACGAATACTATCCAGTGTTACAATGCCATGCAATACATTATCATCATCAACAACAGGGAATATATTTCGTTTAGAATCAGAAACAATTTTTACCAAATCTCTTAAAGTTGCATCTGGATGGACTGTTTTAAAATCTGTCTCTATTAGTTCATCAATTTTCATTAAAGAAAGTACTATTTTATCTTTATTATGAGTAAAAAGTTGGTTCCTTTTAGCTAATTGAACAGCATAAATTGAATTTGGTTCAAACATTCTAATGGTTGCATAAGAAATCGTTGCCACTATGATTAAAGGCATAAATAATCCATAGCCATTTGTAATCTCAGCAATAAGAAAAATTGCTGTTAAAGGAGCATGCAATACTCCTGAAATCATTCCTGCCATACCTACAAGTGCAAAATTACTCTCAGAAATATGTTCAAGATTAAAGTAATTAAACATTTTTGCAAAAAGAGAACCGACACAAGCACCAACAAACAAAGTAGGAGCAAAAACACCACCTACTCCTCCACTACCAAATGTAACGGACATTGCTATAACTTTAAAAATAATTACCAAAAAAAGTACTATAAAAATGCTGATAATGTTATCCTTATAAGCATAAAACAAACTATTATTAAATAATTGAGTATAATCACCCTGCAAACAAGCATTTATTGTTTCATATCCCTCACCATATAAACAAGGAAATAAAAATATTAAAATACCCAGTGCTAAGCCACCAATAATCAATCTGGTGTAATGCCTTTTTATTTTATCAAAAAATTTATCAATAGATATAAATGTTCTTATAAAATATAATGAGATAAATCCTGTAACAATACCTAAAACAATATAAAAAGGTATATCGCTAATTATAAATTGCTCTTTAACTTCAAAAGGGCAAAGCACATCAAAGCCAAGAAAAAGATATGATGTTAATGCAGCAGACACAGAAGCCAATAAAATTGGAAGAATAGAATACATTGTTAAATCAAGCATTATAACCTCCAAAGCAAAAACAACACCGGCAATAGGTGCTTTAAAAATAGCAGACATAGCTCCTGCTGAAGCACAACCTAATAATAAAATTAATTGTTTATAATTAAGATGAAGGAATCTGCCAACATTTGAACCTATAGCAGCTCCTGTTGCTACTGTAGGACCTTCTAATCCAACAGACCCACCAAATCCAACAGTAAAAACACTTGTTATAATGGAAGAAAATATATTATGTAACTTCATAATACCATTATTCTGCGAAATAGAGGACAAAACACCCGGTATTCCATGCCCTACATACGCTTTTATTATATATTTCATAAAAATAATAGCTAATAAAATACCTATTGCAGGATAAATAAAATATAAATAATTGTGATATTCATCTGTAAAACCAGAACTGATAAGACCTTTTATTAAATGAACAGAATTTTTAATAATTACTGCTCCAAATCCGGCAAACACTCCAACAATAATGCTTAAAAATACTATAAACTGTCTGTCATTTATATGCTTTCTTCTCCAAATCAGAAATTCACTTATTAACGAATATTTTTTCATTATAACTTATTTTATGATTGCGAATTTAATACAAAAAATATTTCTATATTACTTTATCTATACTAAATTATTATAAAATTTAAACTATCATTGTCAGATTATTAGCATAAGACAATATGATTTTTTTTTATTTGTTAATTTGATATTTAGGATTTATAAAAAAAACATTAAATAAATAATTTATTATCTAAAAAAATAATTTGTTTTTGTCGTAATTAAATCATTGTTTTGTGTATATTTTCTTATTTTTGTAAAAAAACTATCTTGCTTCGCAGGATTTAGTTCAACAAAATGATATTATTTATGAAAACAAAAATAATTTTAATAATTATTAATATAATATTTTTTTTAGGAGTTTCTGCTCAAAATAATACAGATAATAAAAAAATTAAGAAAGCTGATACTTTATTTCTACAGGAGAAATATAAAAAAGCATATAGAATATATAAAAAATATGCTGTTAAAAATAATTCAGTAGGTGTTTTGTATAAAGCAGGCTTATGTTATGAACATTTATCCGGTAAAGACCACTGTCTTTTTTTTAAACAAATGATAGAAAATGGATTTTTAATTTCTGATCAGGCATTATTTTTTTATGGTTGTAAACCTAAAACATTTGAACGAATAAACATAAACAAAATTCATAAAAGTCCATAACATTGTATAAAAAATCCATTGCAAAAAACATAAGCAATAAGCCAAAGCCCGAAATAAAAGAAGATACTGAAACAAAAGAATAGTTTTTGTTATTATGGCGAATATTTTATTATAAAAAATATTAAATAAATAATTTGTTATTAAAAAAATTGTTTTATTTTTGTCGCAATTAAATCATTGTTTAACTAAAAATTAATTTTATGGAAAATTTATATATTCAAGGAAGTGGAAAATTAGCCGCATTAGGTGCTTTAGGTGCAGCAGGTTTTATTATTTGGGCAGCTATTGCTGTTTTAATGATAGTTTCTGTTTGGATAATATTTAACAAGGCAAAACAACCCGGATGGGCTGCAATTATTCCTGTTTACAATATTCTTGTTATGTTAAAAGTTGCAAAAAAACCCTGGTGGTGGATAATAATATTTATTCTTCCAGCTTTTTTTGCTACAATACATGTTCTTTTTGTTATATTGTATATCATTGCTATAATTTTCAGTATTATGGCAATTCATGGAATTTCAACAAATTTTGGTAAAGGTGCTGGCTTTACAGTCGGATTAGTGCTTTTAAGCGTAATATTTTTCCCAATATTAGCTTTTGATAGTTCAATTAAATATGTTGAAGAAAAAAGTCAGGTTACAGATAATGTAAATGTAAACGAAGAACCAAAGCCCGAAATAAAAGAAGATACTGAAACAAAATAATAGTTTTAGTTATCATCATAAATTAGAAAAAAAAGTCCTCTCAATATTGAGAGGACTTTTTTTATTATATTTTTTTAGTGAATGACGGCCAAAGACAATAATAGGGGGACAATAGGTTTTATTGTAACCGTTCATAGCTTGAAATTAAAATAATAAAGTCAAAAGCCAAAAGACAAAAATTAAAAATCAAAAGTGTTTTGAGTTCAGAACATTTATCTTGATTTTAAAGTTACGATAGATTTTGTAATTATTTTTATCAATTCTATTAATAAATCTGTTCAGGCATCAGTCGAGCAACTGACCGAACTGCCTGATTATTCAGATACTTTTTCCTTTATTTTTTATTTTTATCTAGCGAGGGCAAGTAATTTGCTCCTGTTGATGTTCCTGCACGAAATAGCTGTCAGTAAATATGGCGACCTTCATAAGTTTTGTTTAGCTTTTTGCCTAATTTGATAATACTTACAGTAAATTATAGAAAACGCTTTAATAAACCTCGTTTCATTTATTAGTCCCTTTATTTTTGATTTTTTTTGCCTTTTATCTTTTGCTTTTTGTCTTTTGTCTTTTGTCTTTTGAAACAAATATCTTTTACTCCACCTATTATTTTTTTTGAACCATAAGCCAGAAATAAAGGTTTTTAAAGTTGAAACAAATCATTGGTATTATGCTCTTGGATGAAACTGAATTATCGTATCACGAAGAAACTCTCTGTCTAAATGTGTATATATTTCTGTCGTTGTTATAGATTCATGACCGAGCATTTCCTGAACTGCTCTTAAATCTGCTCCTCCTTCAATAAGATGTGTGGCAAAAGAATGTCTGAATGTATGCGGACTTATATTTTTTTTAAGTCCTATTTTTTCTGCAAGATTTTTTACAATAATAAAAATCATATTTCTTGACAATTTAGATCCTCTTCTGTTAAGAAAAACAATATCTTCGTTTCCTTTTTTAATATTTATATGTATGCGCACCTGTCTGATATAAATATTTATTTGTTTGACAGCAATACTGCCAATAGGCACAAGCCGTTCTTTATTACCTTTCCCAACAATTTTTATAAAATTATCATTAAAAAATAGGTTACTTATCTTTAAATTTATAAGTTCAGATACGCGTAAACCACAACCATACAAGGTTTCAAGAATTGCTTTATTACGTTCACCTTCAGGCTTGCTTAAATCTATAGCACCTATAATTTGGTCAATTTCATAAACATTAAGAGTATCGGGAAGTTTCCTGCCTATTTTAGGCGATTCTAATAACTCTGTCGGATTTTTAGATATAAGATTTTCTAATAAAAGATATTTATAAAATGCTTTTATACCTGATATCATTCTGGCTTGTGTGCAGGCACTCATCCCTAATTCATTAATCCATTTAATAAAATTTTGTAAATGTTTAAGGTCTATATTTAATGGAGACAATTTAAGATTAAGAGAATTTAAATATTGGATAAATTTTTGGACATCATTTATATATGCCTCAATAGAATTTGAAGATAGAGATTTTTCAAATTGTAAATATGTCTTAAAACCTTTTATATAAGTATCCCAATTCATAATTAATTAAAGTAATGAAAAATTTTAAAACTAACATTTGGTGTAAATGCCATTTTTAATGGTGTTTAACACATCTGTTTGATTTTAATATAAATTCAAATACAAACATGTTATATTCTTAATCAGATTTTTGCCAACAGATTAGTTCTTCACTATTTTATAATATGAAGATTTATTTGTATTATCTGTAATTTTTATTATATATATTCCTTTGGCTAAATGTTCAATATTGATAATAGCATTGCTTGCTTGTTGAATTATTTTTTTTCAATTACATTTCCGTATAAGTCCATTATTGTATAGTTGATATTTGAATGAGTATTTCTCAGTTCTATATGAAGCAAATTGTTGACAGGAACAGGATAGAGTTTTATATTATTAGTTAAATTATGTTGATTTATGTTAGTAGCAATGATATTTATTATTTTTATATCATCAATACCAACACCTTCTCCGCCTCCTAAATTGATTGTCATTAGTACAGAAGGGTCAATCATAGAATTTGGCAAGGCAATTTCCAGGCTGTCCCAATTATCATTTGTAGAAAACTCACTTTCAATTGTAAAATTTGTAGTTCCGTTATCAAAAACAATATTCAATATAGCAGAGCCACCCCAGCCAAGTGTTGTGCTTTTAAAATAATGACATTTGAATTTTAAAGAGTCAGCAGCAGACAGGTTTAAAGAATCAGTAGTTAATGAAGCATTATAAAAACCTCCACAAGGGAATTCCGGATTGACTCCGAGAAAATAAGATGAGTTTTGTGAATTTTGAAACTCCACATTTGTTGAGTTAAAATCTGCGGTATTTCCTCTGGACCCTTTACCACATGGAGATGGACCTTCTGTTAATTGTGTTTCACCAGAGTTAAGAATACTGGTAACAGGGGAAATCTCAAAATCTTCATGAAACAAAAGGGATTGAGATTTTAAAGTAGGTAACTGCAACCACAGCATAGCAATTACAGCAATAGTTTGTAATTTTATTTTCATATTTGTTTAGTTTAATTAATTGTTAATATTAAAAATTATTTAATACAAAGATAGTATAAAATGTCATTAGTGTCCGACTAAAAATAAAATCAGAACTTATAATAGTAGATTCCTCTCCGCGTCAGGCGGATCGGAATGACAACTTCGTTATTTGGGAAGGTGAGGGTAAGGACGCGTAAAACGCGTCCTTACCCTCACCCTGAACTCTAAATAACACTGTCATTCCGAGTGATAGCGAGGAATCTCATAATATTTAGAAACGATTTTACCTAAATTTTTAAATTTAGTCGGACAATAGTGTATAAAATTCTATTTAAAAATAAAAAGACATTATAAATTTCAATTACACTATATTGCTAAATATATTTTTCAACATTCCATACAAAAGTCCTTAAACCTTGTACTTCTGTTGATTTGTCCAGTTTTTTGATTTTTGACAAGACAGAATCAACTTTTTCATCCTCAATTATAGTAATAATTGCAGAGTTCATAGCGGGCCATGTATGTGTGCCCATGTGAGGTTCGCCTTTTTTTGTGCCCCTGCCTTTTACATCTTCCCATTGTGTAAAACCTCTGATATTTAAGTTATTAAGGATTTTATCTATTTTTTCTGTCAATGCTTGATTATATGTTATAAATACTGCTTTCATGGTTTAAATTAAAAATTAAAAAATCTATTTTATTTTGCTACAAATTGATTCTGATATTTTTTAAGTTATTCTGATTCCTGAACTAAATAAACTGCAGTTTCTTTGTCGCCAACTTTAAGGGTTTTGAATATTTTCAACTAATTCTAATTGAATATCACAGCTATTTTTTAAAACCATTTTTCTTTAGAATTATTTTTCTTGCCTTTTTTACTCGTGCGGCACCAAATACACTATAAACAACAGGAATAAAGATAAGAGTAATTAAAGTTGAAAAAGTTAATCCTCCAATAATGGCTATGCCCATAGGTCTCCACGTTTCAGCACCTTCGCCAGAACTAATTGCTAATGGTGCCATAGCAAGAAGAGTTGTTAACGTTGTCATTAATACAGGACGAAGACGGGATTTTCCTGAAATTAAAACCGATTGAGTAATTGAATATCCTCTATCTCTCATCAGATTTGTATAGTCAACCATTACAATGGCGTTTTTAACAACAATACCAACAAGCATAATTGCACCAATCATAGAAATAACGTTTAATGTTGTTCCTGTGATTACAAGGGCTAAAAACACACCTGTAAACGAAAATGGTATTGATAACATAATAATAAATGGCTCTCTGAAAGATTCAAATTGAGATGCCATTACTATGTAAACCAGTAAAATAATTAAAATTAACAATATTTTTAAATCGCTAAATGAATCTTGCATGTCTTTTGCACTTCCTCCTATTTCAAAATCAATATCAGAAGAAACATTCATTTGTGCAATTTGTTGCTCTATTTTTTTTGTTACTGTTCCTAAATCATTTCCATGAAGCGTAGCTGATACTTTTACTACTCTTTCTTTATTTTTTCTTTCAATATTTGGTGGTGAATAAAATTGTTTTACTCTACCAATTTCTTTTAGTTTAATTATTTTACCTTGTCTGTTGATAATATTAATATTTTCAATATCAGAGATTGAACCTTTAAATTCATCAGCATATTTAACAATTACGTCATATTCATTACCTTGTTCGCGATATTTTGTTGCTAGCAAACCAGTGATTCTATTACGTACTGCATTAGCTACTGTATAAGTATTTAATCCAAGAGAAGCAAGTTTATCTCTATCAAAAATAATTTGAAGTTCAGGTTTTTCTTTATCTCTGCTTATTACAATATCACGAGTACCTTTAATTTTTTTTATGCCCTGAGCAAGTTCTTCGGCAATTTGGCTTGTTTCATTAAAACTATAACCAAAAATTTCAACTTCCACATTATTTTCTCCACCTGTACTGCCTTCGCCTCCTTCTACGCTATATGATGCTATTTCAGGTATTTTATCCAAATCTTGTCTAAGCAGGTCAGATATTTCAAAAGCACTTCTTTTTCTTTCAGTTTCACTTGATAAACGGAATCTATAATTTATTATAAACGAACTTGTTTTTTGAAACACAGCAACAATACCACCACCTTCGCCTGACCCTGCACTTGTTGATATAAGCTTTACTTCAGGATATTTTTCATTAATTATTTTTTCAATTTTTTGAGCAATTTTTTTTGTTTCATCAAGTTTAATTCCTGTAGTTAATTCAACGCTTGCTGAAATTTGAGAATTATCAGATGCTGGCATAAATTCAGTCCCTGTTAAAGGGATTAGCAATAAACTCAATATAAAAATTAAAATTGAAGATATAATAACGGTTGTTTTATGTCTTACTGACCAAACTAGAATTTTTTGGTAAAAATTATCAAGTTTGTTTAATGATTTGTTATGCCAATTTGAAAATTTCTCACTAAAAGAACCCTTTTTAGGTAGTTTTAATTTTAATAATTTTGATGATAACATAGGTGTTAACGAAAGTGCTGTAATTGTTGATACTGTTACTGTAATTGTAACTATCATACCTAATTGTTTGAACAAAATGCCGGTCATTCCTCCAACAAATGTCAAAGGAAAAAATACAGCAACAACAGTAAGAGTGGTTGCAACAACAGCAAGACCTACTTCGTTTGTACCATATATTGCTGCTTCACGAGGTGTGCTACCCCGTTCAATATGTCTTGTTATGTTTTCTAGAACAACTATTGCATCGTCAACCACCATTCCTATTGCTATTGATAATGAAGATAACGAGATAATATTTATACTATTCCCTGATATATTTAAATAAATAAATGCAACAATTAATGAAATAGGTATTGTTAAAATTATGATAAATGTTGCTCTCCATCGTCCGAGGAAAAATAATACAATCAAAATAACAAAAATACCGGCAAACAGTAAAGTTGTAGAAAGATTATTTATTGATTTAACAATAAAATCAGAGCTATCAAAAATTGTATCAATCTTAATATCCGGAGGGAGTTTTTGTTTTAGTATTTCAAGTTTTTTATTTACTTTTTTGGCTATTTGAACTGTATTAGCACCTGATTGTTTTTGTATCATTAAACGAATGCCTTTTTTGCCATTTATTGTTTCAAAAGTAGTAAGCTTTTTAATGGTGTCGCTAACAGTAGCAATGTCTTTTAAATAAATAGTTTTATTATTTCTTTCACCAATAACAATATTTTTTATCTGGTCGCTTGTTTGAAATTCTCCGGTAACTCTTAAAGGATAATCAATATCTCCCATTTCAATATTACCAGAAGGAAGATTAAAGTTTTCAGACCTAATTGTTTGTGCAATTTGTTCAATACTAATATTATAAGCTTCCAATTTTCGCGGGTCAACATTAACTTGAACGGCCCTTTTGGGTCCACCTAATATAGAGACCGAACCAATACCATCAATTCTATTTAAGGGAGATACAATTTTTTCATCAATAATATTTGTTAATGCCTCGTAGCTCTCATCAGCTGTAACTGAAAGCATCTCAATGGGCATCATACTTGAGCTGAATTTAAAAATTACCGGTTTTTCAGCATCTTCTGGTAAAGCTTTATCAACCAAGCCTATTGCATCCCTTATATCATTTGCAGCTTCATCAAGATTTGTTCCCCATTCAAATATTAGTGTTACAACCGATAAGTTATCTCTTGATTTTGATTCTATATCTTTTATATTACTAACAGTATTTAATGCATTTTCTAATTTTTTTGTAACATTTTCTTCAATATCTGATGCACCTGCTCCTTGATAAACAGTAAAGACAGTTATTGCAGGATATTCTATATCAGGCAAAAAGTCAATAGGAACATTTATAAGTGAATAAATTCCTAATATTACAATACCAATAAATATCATTAGTGTTGTAATAGGTTTTTTTACTGAACTTTTATATAAACTCATTCTATTTAAAATTTATTAAATTATTAATGGTTATGTTACCATAAATCTATTTTACTATTTTAACAGTACTTTGGTCTAATAATTTATCTTGTCCTGAAGTAATTATTTTATCATTTATAGATAAACCATTTGTTATTTCAACCAAATCGTTAAATATTCGTCCTACATAAACAGTTTTTCGTATTGCTTTACCGGTTTCGTATGTAAAAACATAACGTTCATTTGTCCCTGTTTGTTTAAGAACAGATATTGAAGGAACAAGAATAGTTTTTATTTGCCCGAATGTTAATTTAACTTTAACATACATACCCGGACGTAGTTTTTCATTATTGTTTGATATTGTTATTTCAACAGGAAATGTTTGTGTTGAAGGGTCAATTGTTGGATATACCTTATAAACAGTACCACCAAAGTTATCTTTAGGATAGATATCTAAAATAATATCAGCTTTTTGACCTTTTTTTATTAAAGGGAAATATTTTCCCGATATATTTATTATTACTTTTACAGGATTTAATTGCATTATTGATACAATAGCAGCTTTACCAACATTGGGGACAGGACTCATTGAAAATATCTCCCCGTCG
Organism: uncultured Bacteroidales bacterium; assembly: GCA_964582565.1. Classification (GTDB taxonomy): domain Bacteria; phylum Bacteroidota; class Bacteroidia; order Bacteroidales; family CAZZDX01; genus CAZZDX01. The sequence goes on from CAZOSY010000033.1 coordinate 10,378, forward strand.
TTTTGATATTTACCTGTGATTACACCTGTTATAGGTGCTCGTAATTGAGTGTTTTCCTGCATAAACTGTAAATTTGTCTTTGCAATATCATATTGAGTTTTTATCTGGTCATATTTTTGCTTTGATACAGAACCAATATTCATTAAAGTGTCCATTCGTTGTAAATCAATTTTTAACGTTTCATACTGTATTTTAGCTTGATTAAGATTTGTTTTATCCATTTGAACAAGTAAATCACCTTTTTTAACTCTATCACCGACTTCAACCATAATTTTTTCAATTTTTGAAGGAGATGATGCTCCGAGATGGTTTTCTTTAAAAGCTATAATTGTTCCTGTATAATTTATTGTTTGTGCAATTTCATGCACTTTAACCTCTTTGACTTTTACAGGATAAATAGTTTCTTTGGCGATGTTTGTTTCGTTATTGTCTTGTTTTGAATTGCACGATGCAAGTAAAATAAAACTTATAGACAGAATCTTGATAGATTTAAAATTTCTTAATATTTTCATGATAAAATTTATTTATTGTTATTATTAAATTGCTGTTTGTCATTCAATAATTGATAATCATCAATTATCAATCATTAGTTCCAATAATTTTTTTATATTCAATTTTTGCAGACAAGTAATCAAATCGGGCTTGAATGTTATCTAACTGGGCACGACTTAATGCAACACGAGCATCATTTAATTCTAAAAGTGTTGATTGTCCGGTACTGTAACTTGTTCGTGCAATCAAGTATCCTTTTTCTGATAACTTAACATTTTCATGAGTTGTTTTAATTTTTTCAATGGCTACCTGCATATTATCCAAAGCATTTTTAAGAGCAAGTTCAAGATTATTTTTGGTAAATTGTTTTTGCAATTTCAATTGTTCTAAAGAAATTTGTACTTGGTTGGTTTTCTTTATTTTTGAAAAACCTGAAAAAATTGGAATATTCAACTGAAAACCTACCATAGAAACCGGTATCCAATTATAATCACCAAATTTATAATCATTTGATTGCGATTGATATTGATAGTTCCCAAAAGCCACCAAGTTTGGGATTCTTTCACTTTTAGCAAATTGTATCTGACTTGCAATTAACTGCATTTGAATATCAAGTTGTTTTAGATTAGTGTTGTTTTGAAGCGAATCATTTGGATTAGACATCATTATATAGTCAGTATTTTTAAGTAACAAATCATCCTTAACAGATAATGGTATATTTTCATTCAAATTCAAATAAACTTTTAATAACTTAATAGTTGTTCTATATGCGTTTGCTAATTGATATACAGATGGTTTTATATTTTCGACACTTACCTTTGAACGTATCATATCATATTCTGAAACAATACCTTGTTTGTATAAATTCTTTATGTTGTTATAATTATCTAAAGCACTTTGATAATTTTCTTTTATTACATTATATGACTCTTTTGTGAGTAAAATATTATAGTATGCTTTTTTTATGTTAAATATTAAATTTTGTTTTATACCATTATACTTTTCGCCTGATAGTTCCATATCTTTTTTACTCATATCAATAGATTTGTAAATGCCTAATGTAAAAAGAGGTAAACTTAAACTTACGGTTCCATTGTAACTATTATTAAATCCTATTTTTAAAGGGCCTCCTGTATTAGGACCAAAGATGCCTTCCGGCATAAAAATTACAGGATTTTTCAAATTTCGTGTATATTGTCCGCTTGCGCTCAATTGCGGATACATATTACTCTGCAACTCTTTAATTTTTTCTCGTTTTTTCTCAATTTCCATTTCTGACATTTTTAATGTGAGATTTTCTTGCAATCCAATTTTGATAGCTTCATCTATACTCAAAAACAATGTGTCAGTGTCATTTTGTGTTTGTTGTGCTTTTGTTGAAAACGAAACTAATAAAGCCAACACTAGTATTATTCCTTTAATTTTCATTTGCTCATATTTTTATTAAAAAATTTTTCAAAATATTTAATTCCTTTATTGCTTGCAATGCCTCTGATGTGGTAAGTAAGTAGTTCATTAAAAGTTTCTATGGTAAAATCTTTTTTTGAAAACATACCATTATCTAAAAGGTTTTCTGCTCTAAAGATCTGAAGTTTTGCTATTAGTTCTACATTCAAATCTTTGCGGTATAATCCTTCTTTTTTGCCTTTTTTCATATTTCTCAACATAGATTCATACATATTTTTTCTTCTCATTTCCTGAATTTTTTTATATAAATCAGGATAATATTTTCTTAAATCGTATTCTATTGAAAAATTAACATTTTTAAGATACTCATCTATAAATTTATGCACCTGAATAGCTTTTTCAATGACATTTATTTTTTTGTTATTTATAAATTCCTTAGAAATTTTTTGTTTATCTTTTATTTCTAGCATGATTACTTTCTCAACTAAATCAGCTTTATCTTTAACATATTGATATAGTGTTTTTTTAGAGATGCCTAATTTTTTTGCGACATCATCCATTGTAATACTTTTTATACCATATTTTTGGTAAAGAGTATTTACTTTTTTTAGTATGTCTAAAAGTTCTTTTTCCATAATGGCTGCAAAGATATATAAAAAATAAACAAAAAAAACTTTTTTTTAAAAAAAGTTTTCAGGGTTTCCAAATATTTCAAAAATCTTATGTTAAATCATAGTTTAAGCTATATAAAAGGCATGTTTTTTGTGAAATAAATTTTTAGAAAAATTATAAGTAACAGGTAGATTGAGTTTATACTAAACCTATATAAAGATTGTTAAAAAGATAAAGATACAATATTTTTTTTTATATCACATAGTATGAATTTTAGCTCGTAAAGCTTAAATTATTGTAGTACATTTATTTATATGAATATTTTACATCGTATATGTTATATTATATATCCCCCTACCGGGAATAATTTTTCCTATACCATTTTGTTCTATAATAATTTATCTGCTACACAGAATTTTTTAGTATCTTATACCAACTTTCTAACAAGATGACGAAGTCAGAATTGTTAGCTTTAGTTGGTATTATGCCCTCAGCCAACAATAATAGTCGCTTCGCCCCATTGAAAAATGGCGTATAACTTGTCCATATTAGTATCTTATTTATAATATCCGTGTATTTTTTGGCAGAATATTTTATATAGAACTTTTTTATAATTTCTAATTGCTCTAATTGACCTAATTAACCTAATCAAATCCCAAATACCAATAGTTTTCAAAATTTCATCTGCCTTAGGCGGACTAATGACCAATTAGACATTGGGTAATTGGTCATTTTTTAGGTCAATTAAAAATTAGAAATTAGGTCAATTTAACGTATAACCTATTTGGATCTGGCTGTCCATATTAGGAATTATAATAAAAATCAACTAACTCATTTATTGATTTATATGTATTTCTGAGCGCTTCTGTTACTTGTTTTTTGTTAAGCCATTTTGCCATAGTAATATCTTCAATAGTTTGAGGGACAGGACTTTCGTTTTTTTGGCAATACATTTCAAACCAATATGTTCTTTTTATAATTTTTTCTTCTTTTAAATTATAAATATGATAAGTACAAGGTAATTTTTTTATGATTTTTAAATCAGATATTCCACATTCTTCTTTTACTTCTCTTATAGCAGTTTTTTCAGGAATCTCATACTTTTCTATTTTGCCTTTTGGCAAATCCCATTTTTCCAATCTGAAAATAAATAAAATCTTATTTTCTGAATTTTTTACTAATCCACCAGCAGCATCTATTAATTTAAAAGTTTTAAAAAAAACATTTAATAATTCTTTTGCATTATTGTTGTAAATGAATAAATTTTCAGAATTACTCATTTCAAATTGTTTAACTATCTTTGATAATGACATATTAGGATTATACCTATAAATCAAGTCATTAGGTTTGATTTTATAATTATTAATATTTTTTATTAAAAAAATTGTTTTGTCAATAATAAAAACTTTATACATTTGCATTGTTATTAAAAAAGTATGAATAAAACAGAGAAAGAAAATAAAGAAATATCTTTACAAATATCGGAATATTTATTACAAATTAAAGCAATAAAATTAAATATTTCCAAACCTTTTACATGGGCATCTGGATGGAAGTCGCCTATTTATTGCGATAACAGGAAGATACTTTCTTTTCCCAAAGTCAGAACTTTTGTAAGGCAAGAGCTTGCTAAAAGAATTAATGATGAATATGGAACTACTGATGTTATTGCCGGGGTTGCAACAGGCGGTATTGCTATCGGGGCTCTTGTTGCTCAGGATTTAGGATTACCTTTTGTATATGTTAGAGCATCAGAAAAACAACATGGACTTAATAATCAAATTGAAGGCGTTGTTAAACCAAATCAATCTGTCGTTGTTATTGAGGACTTGATTTCTACAGGCAGAACCAGCCTTGAAGTTGTAAAAGTACTTAAAGATGCAGGATGTAAAATACAAGGAATGATAGCTATTTTTACTTATGGATTTAAAATAGCTGAGGAAAATTTTAAAAAAGCCAAATGTCCTTTAAATACTCTATTAGATTATGATATATTAATTCAACAAGCTGTAGATAGTGATTATATTAGAGAATCTGATTTATTATCATTAGTAAAATGGCGCGATAATCCCGAGGATTGGAAAAATAAAATAGAATCTAAAAAACAAAATAATAATGACTGAAGTAAAAAGCAAAAAAATAATTATCAATAGTTCATGTGAAGATTTATTTATCTTTATCAGTAATCTTAATAACTTTAAAAAGTTGATGCCCGAACAAATTGTTAACTGGAAATCAACTAACAATACTTGCTCTTTTACTATTAAAGAAATGGCAGATATTGGAATGCGCATTTTTGAAACAACTCCTTACTCTGAAATTATTATTATTCCTGACGGTAAAGTACCTTTTGATTTTAACATTATTTGTTATATCAAAAAAAATAAAAATGATAACTGTTCTTTTCAACTAATATTAAACGCAGAGCTCAATTCTATGTTTGAAATTATTGCAAAAAAACCTCTTGCAAATTTTGTTAATATATTAGTTCAAAATTTAAAAAAAATCAAAGAAAAGGATACACCAGTAACTCTTAAAATATAATTTCATAATCTGTTTATACCGTTGGAGCAAGCAGGTGCCTGACGGCATTTAGTCCGTTAAATCCTTTACAAATCATATCATAAGTTTTTATAAGTAATCTGTATCAATATTAAATATTGTCTTTAATTCATTCATTTCAACATGGCTAAAGCGGAGTATAAAAAATTACATAAACATGACATCTTTCATATCACATTTTAATATTTCTTTATTTGTGGTCTCTAAAATTAATCTTCCAAATTTATCTATTCCTGTAATTTTTGCATATATAATAGATTTTTTGTATTTATACTGTTCTAAACTTTTGTAATGATATAAGCAGTTTAAATAATCATAGTCAATTATATCATACCTGTTATTTTTTAATTCCATATATCTTTTATCAATAAAAAAACATAAATCATTTAAGCACTCTTTTATATTAAAATCTTTTTCTGTTACAATTTTTAGAGAAACGGGATTAGGAGCATTACTTTTAAAAATAGTTTGATTAATATTCAGTCCTATTCCTATAACAGTATTTTTAAATATATTTCCACTAATTGTATTTTCTATTAATATTCCTGCAGTTTTTTTGTTGTCAATATAAATATCGTTTGGCCATTTTATAGAAACCTTATTATGCTTAACAATTGATTTAACAAAATCGCAGACAGCAAGTGAAATAATTTTATTTAACAAAAATTGCTTTTCCGGTAAAAGAAATTTTGGATATAGTATCATGCTGAAAGTCAGGTTTTTATGAGATTCGCTTTCCCACAAATTATTTTCCTGACCTTTGCCGGAATATTGTGAGTTTGCAAAAATTATTGTGCATTCTTCAATTTTTGACTTATTTAGCAATTTAATGGCATATTTATTGGTTGAATCAACTGATTTTAGTTCTATTATTTTGTGAAAATTATTTATCATATAAATTTAAATAATTAATACAACTTTTTTAGAGGAGATAAAGAATAACTTTTTCAAGGGGAGTTCTAATAATTGGTTTTGTATATGAAAGTGAGCGAAAAATATCAG
>CAZOSY010000034.1:0-16160 GCA_964582565.1 uncultured Bacteroidales bacterium
AAAATAAAGATAATAAGTGGAGCATCTTTATTGCAACCTCAACCATTAATGGTTAATTTATCTTTACCTTTAAATGTTGATAAATTATAGTTTTTTACTAATGTTCCCTGCATATCAAAAATTAATATTGATGCATTAAAAACATTTTCTGTGAGATAATAATTTATCTCTGTTTTTTTACTAAACGGATTAGGACGATTTTGATAAAGAATATTATTATCAAAGTTTTCACCATCTTCTATCTGTATTGAATTATTTGAATCATTATTTATATTACAACATTGATTACAACATTGAGATAATAATGAATTATGATAATTAAATTGAGATAATAATGAATCATAATAATTAAATAGAGATAGTAATGAATCATAATAATTAAATTTTGCTTCATAAGATTCAATAATAGATTGCTGTTTTTTAAATGCTTCAACTAAGACAGGTATAATACTACTATATTTAATATTATATAACCCTAAATCATCTATTTCAACTGCTTCGGGTATAACAGGATATACATCTTGTCCAATAAAACCTATTTGCCTGTCTGTTTCAAAATTCATTTCAGGATTATTTAGAGTGTCCCATTCAAAATATATTCCATTTAATTGATTTATTTTATCAACAGGATTTTCAATTGAATCAGTATTTATTTTATAAATAGAATCTGAATAATAAACCATAGCCTCTACCCGAATAGGTCCACTAACATCAAGCAAATATTCAGGAGCTACAGTCCCCAAACCGGTATATCCTCCATTAGGCGGAACAATTATAGCATAGTATTCATCTGTTCCTTCAATAGCCTCAAAATAAGCTGCTGTATTAATAGAACCCATTGGATTTGTTACTCTGCATACTAAACCAATACAACCAGTATCTTGATTTTCAATACTAACAGCAACAGTATGTTCATTAATATCTTGTAATGTTTGTAATATACTTAACTTTGGTGAAACAAGCGGATAAGGATCATTAATCGTAAAAGGTGTCTGGGCACCAATTACGACATTACCGGTAGCTAATGTAGGAATATTAAGTCCTGTTGTTCCTGTAAAAATATCTTCACCAACACGGTCCCAGTCATCATCACCTGCTCCGCCATCGGCAGCATCTACATAAATCACATCACCGTCTGCATTAACAGAAAGAACCCCGGGAGGAGCAGGAATAGTAAATGGAGAAGACGAAGTAAGCTGGCGAAAACGTAAGCCACTGGCATCAGACACAACATTTCCATTAATATCACGTGCATTTATTTCAAGTGTGTTTTGCGGAGCAGGTGTAACACCCGACAAACCAATGCCTACATTTACATTAATATCCCCCAGTATCATAGTATTATCTGCAGTAACTATTGTATTGGCACCTATAGCAGTTGTATTTGTAAAATCAGAAGCAAGGTTTTGTGCTCTATGACCAATATAAGTATTGTTATCCCCATTGGTATGTTCCATTCCCACAAAATTACCTAAAAATATATTACCTGTTCCCTCATTTATTAAGCCCGCTTCACTTCCAATAAAAATGTTTGTGTCACCTGTGTTATCTACTCCCGTATAATTTCCTAAAAATATGTTTACGTTAGTTGTTGTATTTTGAACACCACTATGAGAACCAACGAATACATTTCCAATTCCGGTAGTATTACTGTAACCTGCATGTTTCCCATAAAAGCAATTTCCTCTTCCTGTAGTATTTTGTCTGCCTGTTAAGTTTCCAACAAAAGTATTATAATCCCCTGTAGTATTATTATATCCTGTTTCAACACCCATGAAAATATTACCTTCTCCTGTAGTATTGTGAAAACCTGTGTTTACTCCTACAAAAGTGTTTCCGGGACCCGAAATTGTATTGTAACCTGAATTGAACCCAATAAACGTATTATCAGATTCAATTTTGTTTGAAAATCCTGCACTATCTCCAAGGCAAGTATTTCTTAGCCCTATAGTATTATTATGACCAGCATTGTGTCCTACAAAAGCGTTGTTGGCACCTAAGGTATTATTATTCCCGGCGCCTACACCAACAAAGATATTAGTTGTAGAAGGTATTGCAAAAGGATCTCCATGATATTTTAATACTGCATTTCCATCAATAAAATATGCACTTGTTGCCGGTAATATATCAATATCACCGTTTACATCAAGCAAGAAATTTGGTGTTGTTAAGCCAATGCCTACATTACCTGCCGGAATAGAGAACATATCAGGATTAGAACTAATATAATCCCAGTCTAAATCTGCACCTCCTCCGCCACCACCTTCAACCCATATTACTCTGCCATTTTCATCTAAACTTAATACTCCACTGCTTGGATTGGCAAGAGGTGTTACACTGTTGTCAAGCTGGGTAAATGTTAAACCGCTTATATCAGCTATTGCTGAATTAATTTCAACCCTGTCTGTTGGTGTAGGCGTATTAATGCCAACAAAACCATTACTACCCAATATCCTTGCCCGTTCATTTGGTCCGCCGGTATTAAATATCATATCATCAATAGTGGCTTGAATAGAAAAATCATCTGCACCTTCATCAGTATCAACAAAAAGTTTTGCTTTTTCAGTAGTGCTACCGGTTGGTCCTGTCCACATAGTCCAGTTGTTTTCTACAGCATCTGAACCGTCAGTTCGGAAAAGGTTACCTTTACTGTAATGCAAATTAAGATAAATATGCCACCACCAAAACCCCCCATCCCATTCAGCAGGCATTAAATTTGAGTTTACATGTAACCGTGCCCTTATATTAATTGGGCTATTAAAATCTCCGACACCTACACTGTTTACTGTCCCGTTTGTTTTGATGGCATTAAACTGATTGGGCCATCCAAACTGCTGATTCCATTGGCCAAAAGAAATAAAAGAAAACATAATTAAAACAATAGATAAAAATAATTTTTTCATAATTTTTTTCTCCTTTTTTTAAGTTAACAAATAAAATAATTTTAAATTTAATGTTAAAGATTATAAATTTTAAAGAAATGTATTTTAAGGCGGGTGATTAGTCTCTCTCTCTCCCTGCCCCGTGAAATTCCGCGAAGCGGAATATTTCACTGGGGTCTCTCTGCAACCATTGGTATTTTGAGAGGAAAGTAATAATAAAAAAGTGAATATTTTTGAAAATAAAGTCATAATAAAAATTTTGACATATTAAATATTACAATAATCGCTACAAAACTACAAATAAAAAATATAAATTCCAAATTTTTTATCAGATTTTTTATCAAAAAAAACTGACATATTTTTGAGATATGTTATATTTAATAATATTTTTTTGTCTAATTGAAAAAATATTACTATAAAATTTTCAAAGATACGAATATTTTTTTTACAGATATATTGGCTCAAAAAAAGAGTAAGGTTTATTTTACAAATTTTCTTATGGTCTTAATTTTGCCATCATAAGAAGTAATGTTAATTAAGTAAATTCCTTTTAATAAATTATTAACAGGCATTTTAATCAGATGTTCTCCTTTACTTAATGTAAAATCGTAAGTTCCCATTTGTTGCCCCATTATATTGGTTATAGTTAAAGTTAATTTTGTGCCGGATTTTAAATTGGCTTTAATATTCAAATTATCAATAACAGGAACAGGATAAATTAGTAATGAATAATTGTTGTTTATTTCATTTTCTGTAATGTCATTAATATCTTCATATTGAATATTTATAACATCAACAACAGTAGTTGCATTTAGAGTTTTGAAGCCATTATCACAATAAATTGTTAAATAAATAATATTACTTCCCGGAAAAATATAAGAATATTCTACTGTTATTGTTGTATCTGTTCCATTTTGCCAGAATACCCAAACAACAAGCACTGTATTTGAGTCAAGCACTGTAAAACTATCAACAAAAGCACTGTCAACAGGAAGCATATAATCAATAATACAGGAATCAACAGGATTTGTTGTAATAGTATCAACAAATAATGTATCAGGGCCTAGTGGATTTATAATAGTATCGCTATTATCAGCAACAATTATACTTTCACAATTAACATCAGAACAAAGAGTATCATTGTTAATATTTATATCATAAACAGTCAGACAAGCATGGTAAACACCGTTATTAGTATAAGTATGGACAATATCTGCACTTGTTGCTATATTTCCATCGCCAAAATCCCAGAACCATGTATTTTGGTCTCCTTGCTGATTATTTGCATAAAAATGATAACCACCAATAGAATCCTCCATATAATGATAATAAAAGTCAGCCACACAATTAAAAGTAGTATCTATGATTATATTTTCACAATAAATATCTGAACAAAGAGTATCGTTAAACGTTGTGTCATAAACAGTCAGACAAACCTGATAAACACCGGTATCAGAATAAGTATGGACAGGATTTACACCTGTTGCTACATTTCCGTCTCCAAAATCCCAAACCCATGTATTTTGAGCTCCTCCTGACTGACTTGCATGAAAATGATGCTCAAAAACATTAACAGAATTATAATAAAAATCAGCCATACAATTAGGATGTATGGTTATGCTTTCACAATAAGTATCAGAACAAAGAGTATCATTAGATTGTATTATGTAATAAACAGTCAGACAAACTTCATAAGTTCCTGTATCAGTATATGTATGAAATTGTGTTATACTATTGTTTGTTGATACATTTCCATCGCCAAAGTCCCAGTTCCATGTGTTTTGGTCCACCTGATAATTATATGCATTAAAAAAGTAGTTATAGTGGTCGTCATAACTACTATCGGCATATTCAAAGTTAGCCACACAATTAAAAGCAGTATCTATGTTTATATTTTTGCAATAAGTATCTGAACAAAGAGTGTCATTGTTAATATTTATATCATAAACAGTAAGACAAACATGGTAAACACCACCATTAGCATAAGTATGGACAGGATTTGCATCTGTTGCTATATTCCCATCACCAAAATCCCAAACCCATGTGTTTTGACTTCCTGACTGATTTGTATGAAAATGATACTCAAAAATATTAACAGAATTATAATAAAAATCAGCTATACAATTAGGATGTATGGTTATGTTTTCACAAAAAGTATCAGAACAAAGAGTATCGTTAAGTTCTATGTTATAAACAGTTAGACAAACATCATAAACACCGGTATCAGAATATGTATGGGAAGGATTTTGTAAAGTTGAAACAGGTGTCCCATCGCCAAAATCCCAAATCCATGTATTTTGATCTCCCCACGAGCTTGCATGAAAAATATATTCATAAGTACTAACAATAGTATCACCAAAATTAGCAATGCAGTTATTCTGAGCAAAAATTGCTCCTGATATAATTATTGCAACAAATAAAGTTAAAATTTTCTTTTTCATGATTTTAAAATTTAAGGTTAGACATTTAATTAATTGAATTTTCAAAGATACAAATATTTTTTTTAAAAGTCAAGTTTTTTTTATTCGTGTTTTGATGTTTTAAAAATAATCATTGTAAATGATTGATAATTAATTAAATACAAGCAAAATAAAATTTTACTTCAAAATCCCGATATTTATTCCGGCAGTTGGTAAAACTCCTGAATAGTCAATATTATTCCATTGCTTATATTTTGTAATATTTGGTTCTCTGTAGTATTTACTTAATCTCATTACTCCTCCTGCGTATATATCTATAGATATCACTTTATTAATTTCAAAATTACAACCTAATAATACTCCTCCGGCTAATATATCTAAATTTTGTTTAGTTTCCTTATCTACCCAAACAGTATCCTGCAGTTCTTCGGAAGTGCCTGTAATCAATAAATCACGATACATTAGTTGAACTGCTGCATAAAGACCTATAGGTGCCTTATAATTTGAATTGATTTTTGGTAAAAGATAATTTCTTGCCTGGAAAATAATACCCCAGCCAGATAACATTTTACCTTCATATTGATAATAAGAATTTGTTTCAGAACTGTAAGCATATAAATTTTGTTTTCCTAAGTATTCTCCACCCAATCCTTTTTTTGTTAAATAAGTTAGCATACATGCGATATCAATAGAAAAATTATCCTTTAGAACTCTTTCGTAAGATAATAGGAAAGACCCTTCTAAAAGCCGGTTAGGACTTAGTTTAATAACTGATTTATATGGTTTAACTGGTATTAGTTGAATTGTATCAGTATGTTTTAATGTTTGCTGAACATCTAACATATAAGTTAAAGAATCAATTTTTAATTTGATTGCTGAATCCAGTTGCAAAAAATTTAAATATAATTCTTCTGACTTTGATGATAATGTATTAATTTTGAAATCAAGAAGTTGTAGTTTTGCATCAAAAAGTTGAATCTTTAAATCCAATATCTGAGATTGCTTAGTAGTATCCTGTGTATAAGATTTTCCACTAAACAACAAAAAAAGAATCAATAATCCCAATTTGGCTATTTTAAAAATTTTTGTTTTCATGATTTTAAAATTTAAGGTTAGACATTTAATTAATTGAATTTTCAAAGATACGAATATTTTTTTAAAAAGTCAAGTTTTTTTATAAATAAAAAAACCGGAAAATGACCAAATAATTGATAAATTCCGGTTCTTTTACAGGTATATTGGCTCTAAAAAAGAATAAGATTTATTTTACAAATTTTCTCACGGTCTTGATTTTGCCATTATAAGAAGTAATGTTAATTAAGTAAATTCCTTTTAATAAATTATTAACAGGCATTTTAATCAGATGTTCTCCTTTACTTAATGTAAAATCGTAAGTTCCCATTTGTTGCCCCATTATATTGGTTATAGTTAAAGTTAATTTTGTGCCGGATTTTAAATTGGCTTTAATATTCAAATTATCAATAACAGGAACAGGATAAATTAGTAATGAAGAATTGTTGTTTATTTCATTTTCTGTAATATCATTAATATCTTCATATCTAATATTAATACCATCGCCGAATGTTGTTGAATTTAGAGATTTAGAGCCATTATCACAATAAATTGTTAAATAAATGACATTAGCTCCCGGAAAAATATAAAAACATTCTACTGTTATTGTTGTCTCTGTTCCATTTTGCCAGAATGACCATGTAACAATTATTGTAGTTGAATCAACAACTGTAAAGTTATTAATATATGCACTGTCAACAGAAATCATATAATCAATAATACAGGAATCAATATTAACTGAAATGGTATCAACAGGTATTATTGTATCAAGGATTATTTGATTAATAATAGTATCATTAATAATAGTATCATAATACCCTTTTAGATATTCTATATCTTTTATTATATTATTAACGTCGGCATGTGCAATTGCAACAGGGTATCCTATTTCATTAGCCATATAAATATAATTATTTAATGTATCGCGTAATAATTCTATAGATGAAATTATAGCACCATTATACATAACATAAATACTATCAATTTTTATCAGATATTCATGGATTCTGAGGACATCAAAAGTATCAGGATAAGAATTATAAGGGATTATATATGAAGGAGTTATCAAAGTTCCCCATGCATCACTTGTAAGTGTTTTAGTGATGTCGCATACATAATTAGTATCTTGGTCAGCAGGATTATTATTACAGGAAAGTTCCCAACTTGAGTGATTATTAAAAACACTTCCATACGTAGCAGGTGTTCCAATCAACAATTCCGGAGGATTGACAAATACATTTTTATTGGCAAATTGTCCTGAATCTTCTCTGAATCCAATCATTTTTAATCCATTGTCATCACTTTCCCAGAATATATATCCATTTTCTGTTGAGTCAAGGGGAGCGCCTCCGTGAAAGCTGGTGAATAGAGCGGCAGGTCCATAAGTATAGATATTGGAAGCAGAAAATATATTAGCATAAGGTGTATTTGATGTGGATTTGTAGATAGCTATTTTAGAATAGCTGGAATCTAAAGTGCTAAAGTCCCACTGTTGTTGAACCGAACCTGGCGTTCCAAGTGAAACACCGGGCGTAGAATCTGTTACTGTTATATAATTTGAATTGGTTTGAGGTAAATCTGCACCGGTTATTGTAATTTGTGCTGAAGTTATTACTACATTTAATAATAAAATAATAACTGTAGAAAATAATATTTTAAATAAATTTTTTTTCATGATTTTAAAATTTAAGGTTAGACATTTAATTAATTGAATTTTCAAAGATACGAATATTTTTTTACAGATATATTTGGCTGAAAAAAAGAGTAAGGTTTATTTTACAAATTTTCTCACGGTCTTAATTTTGCCATCAGAAGAAGTAATGTTAATTAAGTAAATTCCTTTTAATAAATTATGGAGATTACAGTAAAAATTAGTTAAGTTTTTGTAAATGTTTTTCCCAGTTCCAAGCTGACAATATCATTTCTTCTAAATTTCTTTCAGTTTTCCAGTTTAATTTTTCACTGGCAAATTTAGGATCTGCCCATATTTGTTCTATGTCTCCATGTCTGCGTTTTGCAATTTTATAATTAAGTTTTATTCCTGAAATTTTTTCAAAGGTCTTGATTATTTCAAGGACAGAATATCCTTTGCCTGTTCCAAGGTTAAAGGGCTGATAATTTAAATTATTTTTGTTGTTAATAAGATTGTTGATAGCAGATATGTGTGCTTTTGCTGTATCAACTACGTGTATATAATCGCGTATGCAAGTTTTGTCAGGTGTATTATAATCATTTCCAAAGACATTAAAGTATTTACGTTTGCCTATTGCTGTTTGTGTTATAACAGGCACAAGATTATTAGGTTTGTTTAAAGGATATTCACCTATAAGAGATGATTTATGTGCACCTATAGGATTAAAATATCTAAGAGATATAGCTTTTATGTCAGAATATTTTACAGTATCAGCAATAATTTCTTCAGATATTTGTTTGGTGTTTCCATAAGGAGATGCCGGCTTTTGTATAGGTGTATTTTCTGTAACAGGAAGTATTTTGGCTTGTCCGTAAACAGTGCATGAAGAAGAGAATACTATGTTGTTTATAGCATTTTCTTTCATACATTTTAAAATATTTATTAATGAAATCAGGTTATTATTATAATATTTTAATGGATTTATAACAGATTCTTTAACGGATTTAAAAGCTGCAAAATGAATAACAGCATCAATATCTTTATGTTTTTTAAAAAAGTCGGCAGTTTTGTTGTAATCACACAAGTCAAATTTTTCAAAGTCAGGTAAAATACCTGTAATTTTTTCAATTGAATAAATAACATCAGCATAAGAGTTAGATAGATTATCAACAATAATTACATCATAACCTTTTTGTTGCAGTTCAACAACAGTATGAGAACCTATATAACCCGTGCCACCGGTAACTAATATTTTCATTTATTTATGTTTTTTTGAAAATTATTGTCTTTTGTTTTGATAGTAATTATTTTCTTATAAGCTCCAGTAAGTAATATTTTTTATTTTATTTCTGTATATTCCTTTTAAATCTATTAAAATAGCTTTGTCTGAAGATATTGATTTAAAATAATTTTCATCAAGATTTAAATACTCATTATGATTTACAGCTATAATAATAGCATCGTAATTAGTATTAATATTTTCAGTTAATTCAAAACCATATATATTTTTCAGTTGATCAGAGCAGGCATAAGGGTCAGTAATATCAACATATACGCCGTAAGATTTTAGTTCACTCACTATATTAGCTACTTTTGAGTTTCTTATATCACTGACATTTTCTTTAAAAGTAGCACCCATTATAAGGACTTTTGAGTTTAAGACATTTTTTCCTGCTTCTATAATTTTTTTAACAGTTTGTTTGGCAACATAAAAGCCCATAGTATCATTAACAAAACGTCCTGAATTGATTACCTGTGGGTGGTATCTGTATTCTTTTGCTTTATAGGTCAGATAATACGGGTCAACGCCAATGCAATGTCCTCCTACTAATCCGGGATAAAACTTTAAAAAGTTCCATTTTGTTCCGGCAGCTTCTAATACTTCGTAAGTATTTATCCCCATCCTGTTAAATATCATAGACAGCTCATTCATCAGAGCTATATTAACATCTCTTTGAGTATTTTCAATAATTTTAGATGCTTCGGCTACTTTAATAGAGGATGTTTTATGAATACCTGCTTTTATTATTAGTTTATATATTTTTGAAATATTTTCCAAGGATTCACTATCGCATCCTGATACTACTTTTTTTATTGTTGTTATTGAATGTTTTTTATCGCCCGGGTTAATACGTTCGGGTGAAAATCCTACTTTAAAATCTTTAATAAATTTCAGTCCTGATAATTTTTCTAATACAGGAACACAATCTTCTTCTGTGCATCCCGGATATACTGTTGATTCATATAGCACATAATCGCCTTTTTTGAGTACTTCTCCTACAAAATTTGTAGCACTGAGTAAAGGTTTTAAGTCCGGCATATTATGTTTATCAATAGGAGTAGGGACTGTAATTATATAGAAAGATGCCTGCTTAAGTTTTTCCAAACAAGTTGTAAATTCTATATCGCATTTTTCAAAGCTTGAAGATGGTAATTCTTTGCTTGGGTCTATTTTGGTTTTCATCATTTTAATTCTATCTTCTTTGATGTCAAAACCAATTACAGATATTTTTTTGGCAAATTCCAAAGCAACTGGCAAACCAACATATCCAAGTCCTATAACTGAAAGTTTAGTTTTTTTATTAACTAATTTTTGATATATATTCATAATGATTAATTAAAATTTGTTCATAAAGTCGTCGGTAAACCGTTAAAACAGTTATTTTATATTATTGGGTCTCATTAGTCTATTTCCAGTTCCGAGTTCAAAGCACAAATTTCAAACTCCAAACTCTAAACTCCAAACTTCTTAGTTTCTAGTTTTATTTATTATTTCAATCAATTTTTATCTTTCAGTGCATAAATTTTTTCTATAATATCTACTATTTTTAGTCCTTCTAACGCATTTGTAGTGATAGTAGATTTACCTTTTAGGGTATCAATAACATTTTGAATAATAAAATGGTGATTAGCAGCAGAACCTTTATAATCGCCATAATCATTAGCAGGATTAGATGGCGGTAACTTTGGCATTTTATAATTTTCTATATTGCAATATTCTACTTTATCCATATATTGTCCACCTATTTTTATAGTTCCTTTGCTTCCAATAATTGTCATACTGGATTCAAAGTTTTTGTTCCATATACCAGTAGAATAATTAATACACCCCATTCCTTGGCTAATAAAATCAAAGTTGACAAAGCCGGAGTCCTCAAATTCTGTTATATTTTTATGTTTAAAGTTTCCAAATTTTGCCTTGATATTTTTAATATCTCCGAACAGCCAATACATTATATCAATAAAGTGAGAGAACTGGGTAAATAAAGTTCCGCCATCCAGATTTTTTGAACCTTTCCAGTCGCTTTTTTTATAATATTTTTCATCTCTGTTCCAGTAGCAATTAATTTGGACCATATAAATATCTCCCATAAGTTTGTTGTCTATAACATTTTTTATCCATACTGAAGGGGGAGAGTATCTGTTTTGCATTACTAAAAATACTTGCTTTGATACCTGAAGAGCTTTATATATAACTTTTTCAGCAGATGCTTTAGACAAAGTCATAGGTTTTTCGCATACTATATTTTTATTATTACTTAAAGCTTTTATAGAATGTTCTGCGTGTAATCCATTTGGTGTGCAGATATTAACTACATCAATATCAATGTCAGATGATAATAACTCATCTATTGAAGAGAAAAAAGGAACATCAAAATCGTCTATTTTTAGTAATTTTTTAGGTTTTATATCGCATAGTGCTACTAATTGTGCTTCCGGATTTTTTTTTATCATTTGTGCATGACGTTTTCCTATATTTCCACAACCAATAACTGCAAATTTTACTTTATCTTTTATATAATTTGCCTTCATAATATTTTTATATTTTTTTTACAGTTTTATTATTTAACATATATTTTTGTTTACTTTCAGGGCAAACAGCTATATTGTTTTTATCAAAAATTAATTTATGACCATATTCGCTCATCCATCCTATTTGTTTTGCAGGGTTTCCTATTACCAAAGCATAATCAGGTATAGATTTTGTAACAACGGCTCCTGCTCCTACAAATGCATATCTGCCAATATTGTTTCCGCATATTATTGTTGCATTTGCTCCTATACTGGCTCCTTTTTTTACTAATGTTTTGATATATTGATTTTTTCTGGTTATAGCACTTCTTGGATTTATTACATTTGTAAAAACCATTGAAGGTCCTAAGAATGTATCATCTTCACAGATTACTCCTGTATAGATAGAGACATTATTTTGTATTTTAATATTTTTTCCGAGTATAACACCGGGAGACACAACAACATTTTGACCTATATTACAATTTTCTCCTATTATGCAATTAGACATAATATGTGAGAAATGCCATATCTTAGTTCCTTTGCCAATTTTACAATTATCATCAATTACAGCAGTGTTATGACAGAAATATTTTTTTTCCATTTTTTTAAATTTTCAATTTTATTTCGTTAGCTGACAGATAAAAGATTACAGTTATTGATTGATTCTTAATTAGTTGTTGCGAATAAATTCCAATACAGAGGTTGTAATATATTTCAGTTGTTCATTATTTAATTCAGTATGAATAGGCAGAGAGATAACAGAATTGCATATTTTTTCAGTAACAGGCAGGTCTCCTTTTTTGTATTTGAGATTAGAGTAAGCTTTTTGTAAGTGTAAAGGAACGGAATAATATATCATACTTGGTATTTTTTTTGCTTTTAAATATTCCTGCAATTTAAAATGGTCTATATCATTTGAAAGTGTTATTGTATATTGATGAAATGCATGTGTTGAATACGAAGCCCTGAAAGGTATTTTTATTTTAGGATTATTAGCTAATGCCTTATCATAATAATCAGCAGCATTGTTTCTTGCTTTAGTATAATTGTCAAGATATTTTAATTTAATTTTAAGTATGGCAGCTTGTATAGAATCCAATCGTGAGTTTACACCAATAGTGTCGTAATAGTATCTGGTATGCATACCATGGTTAGTGATTATTTTCATTTTTTCAGCGAGTTGGTCATTATTAGTAAAAATAGCTCCTCCATCTCCATAAGCTCCCAGATTTTTAGAAGGAAAGAATGATACGCATCCTATATCTCCTATTGTGCCGGATTTTTTTCGCGTTCCATCTTTAAATATAAAGTCAGCACTAATAGATTGACAAGCATCTTCAATAACAAACAGATTATATTTTTTTGCTATGTTCATTATTTTTTCCATATCAGCACATTGTCCGAATATATGGACAGGAATAATAGCTTTTGTTTTTGATGTTATGGCTTTTTCTATAGTTTTTGGAGATATATTAAAAGTGTCAGGGTCAATATCTACCAATACAGGTGTTAGTCCCAATAGTTTAATAACTTCAACAGCAGATACAAAAGTAAAAGAGCTTGTAATTATCTGGTCTCCCGGTTTCAGTCCTAATGCCATTATTGCTATTTGCAATGAGTCAGTGCCACTTGCACATGGGATTACATTATTTACTTTTAAATATTGTTTAAGATTTTTTTCAAAATTTTTGACTTCCGGTCCGTTGATAAAAGCAGATGAACTTATTACATCAATAACTGCCTTATCAATTTCTGTTTTTATATTTTCATATTGACTTTTAAGGTCAACCATTCGTATCTCTTTCATTTTTTTATATTTTATAAAATAATTTTAGAGTGTTAATCTATATCATTTGGTTTCACTGTTTACCCCGTGAACTAAGCGAAGCAATTTCACGCCTGCTATAGGTAGAGCGAAGCGATATCCTTTTGGGAACACATTTTAAAACAAATAATATTGTGAGTAAATTCTGCGAAGCAGAATATTTCATTGGGGTCATTTGTTTGCGTAGTTTATCACGATGAATATCGGGGCTCACTGCTTGCCCCGTGAAATTTATTTTCAGGTAAATATTTAACAGGGTTAAAAGTTCAATGTTCAAATCACAAAACTCATAATTTTTCAGAAAATACATATCATTTAATTTAGCAATTTTTACAGGTTATTTATATCAAGTTCTTTAGAAATTCTTTGTAACTTATTTGATATACTTGAGTCAAATTGCTTATCGTCAGTAGATAAAATAAATCCACCGATTAAATTTTTATCTGTTTTTTCTATAAGTTCAATTTCAGAATTAGTTTGTTTTTTAAGCAACAGGATTAAATTTTTTCTTATATTATCATCAACTTTAACAGCTGTTTTTAGGGCTATTGTCTTAATACCTTTATACTCTTTGTATAGATTTATAAATTGTCCGGCTATTCCGTTAATAAAAGCTTCTCTTCTTTTATGTGTTATAATTATTAAGAAATTTAAAGAGACCTTATGCAGATGGTTTTCAAATATTTTTTTCAGAATATTTTGTTTTTTATCGGGTTTGATAGTTGGGTTTAAAAGCATGAGTTTAAAATCTTTGTTTGATTTATATATATCAATGATAAATTGCATGTCTTTATTAACCTGTTCTGCTATATTTTGTTCTATAGCCAGTTCAAACAGGGCTTTTGCGTATCTCGTAGTTATTTTAGTTGTTTTCATTTATCAAACCAAGTAATAAGTATTTTATCCCTACTAATATAAATATTTTTAGTTGAAATTTACATCTTTCATCATATTCTTTATTAATTTTTTTTGTTCCTCATCTTTTAAGAGTTCTTTTTTTAATATTTTTTCAGCTATTTCTACGGAAAATATAGCCACCTGATTTTTCATATCATTGATAGCAGCAATTTTTTCCTGCTCAATTTCTTGTCTTGCAAGTTCAATCATATTATTTCCCTGTTCTATAGCTTTTAATTTTGATTCTTCAATGATAGAGGCCTTTATTTTATAAGTATCTTTTAACAGTTTACTTCTTTCCTGTTTTGCTTTTTTTAGTAATATTTCGTTGTTAGCTTCTAATTTTTGCAATTCCTGTTTTGCTTTTTCAGCAGAATTTAAGGCATCATCAATAGATGATTCTCTTTCTTTGATAGCTTTCATAATAGGTTTCCATGCAAATTTTGTTAAAATGAACAAAACAATACCAAAGGAAATGATTAGCCAAAAAACAAGTCCTAATTCAGGTGTTACTAATCCCATAATAAAATTGATTTAGTTATTATATGAATAAATTAATGTTAAAAATTTAGGTAAAATCGTTTCTAAATATTATGAGATTCCTCGCTATCACTCGGAATGACAGTGTTATTTAGAGTTCAGGGTGAGGGTAAGGACGCGTAAAACGCGTCCTTACCCTCACCTCTTCTGCTGCCGCTGCCGCTGCTGCTGCTTCTCCACCTTCCCAACATAACGAAGTTGTCATTCCAATCCGCCTCAGGCGTAGAGGAATCTACTATTATAAGTTCTAATTCTATTTTTAGTCGGACACTAATAATATATTTATAAAATTATCACTGTTGTCCGGGATAATTTTTATTTATCAGGAAAACTGCCTGATGACCTCTAATAAATACGTGTAGGTATCAGGCAGACAGTAATATAAAATTATATAAAAGTTTGTTTTTATTATTTATTAGCCGACGTTAAGAGCTACAAGTAAGCATACAACAACAGCAAAGAAACATACTCCTTCAATAAGAGCAGCAGAGATAATCATATTTGTACGAATATCATTTGCGGCTTCAGGTTGACGTGCTATAGACTCCAAAGCACTTTTACCAATGTTACCGATTCCGATGGCTGCGCCAATAGTTACAATAGCAGATCCAAAAGCTGCTCCCATTTTTGCAAGAGGGGTTAAATCTGTAGCAGCTTGCAATAAAATTGTTAATGTTGACATAATTTGTTTATTTAGTTAATTAATATTTTTTATTTTTTATTTATTATTTTAAAATTTATAAAGTTTCAAGTTCCTGGTTACAAGTTACAAATTACGAATTATGAATTACGAATTTTTCTTTTTTCTAATTGTTGTTTGTATGCTTCCTATTATTTTTAATATTTCTTCTATATCTTGCAGTAAACTTTTACTTTCGTTTTTATTTAAATAATTTGTATCTGTTAGTAAACGAATCCAGTAATGAGTTTCTCTTGCTTCTTTGTATGCAATTGTAAGTTTAGCAAAAAAATCTTTTTCTGATTGTCCGCCTATCGCTTCCTCTATATTTGCACCAACCGATGTTCCGCAACACAATAATTATTTAGATAAAACATATTCCTTTTTCTCATCCACAAGATATTTATACAATTTCACA
>CAZOSY010000035.1:0-1202 GCA_964582565.1 uncultured Bacteroidales bacterium
TATCATATTTATTATTTCTTCAGCTATTAAGTCAGCAGAATTTTTAAAAGCCATTTTTGAAATATTATTTTGTAGTTCTGTTTGTTGTTTTTGATTATTTAATAAATCAATTATTGTTTTGTTTAATTTTTTTTTGGCTTCATTATCTTTAATTATAATAGCTGCATTTTTGTTTACCAGAGCCATAGCATTTTTTGTTTGATGGTCTTCTGCCACATTAGGCGAAGGAATGAGTATAGCAGGTTTACCCAATGCACATAGTTCTGATACAGCAATTGCTCCTGCTCTTGACACAATAATGTCAGCACTGGCATAAGCATAATCCATTTTTGTAATAAATTCATAAACTTTTATCATATTATCATCAATATTTTGAGCATATTGTTTTGCAATATCAAAATAAGAGTTTCCTGTTTGCCATAATATTTGGATATCATTATGAATAAAAGCCATTAAATTTTTATGAATACTTTCATTAATTGTTTTAGCACCTAAGCTTCCACCTATTACAAGCAATGTTTTTTTGTGTTTTGATAAATTAAAATATTCAAGAGCTTTTTCTTTTTTATGTTCAAAGTTTACAAATTCCTGTCTTATAGGATTTCCTGTAAGGACAATTTTTGATTTTGGAAAAAAATTATCCATATTATTATAAGCAACGCATATTTTATTTACATGCTTGGCAAGTAATCTGTTTGTAATACCTGGAAAAGAATTTTGTTCCTGTATAAGCGTTGGTATTTTTTTGTTTGTAGCAATTTTAAGTATAGGACCACTGGCATATCCTCCTGTGCCGATGACAGCATCTGGTTTAAAATTTTTTATTATTTTTTTTGCTTTAATCATACTTAATAACACTTTAAAAGGGAAAGACAGATTTTTTAATGACAATCGTCTTTGTAATCCACTAATCCACAGACCTTTAATATTATATCCGGCAGCAGGCACCTTGTTCATTTCCATTTTATTTTTAGCACCTACAAAAAGTATTTCAATATTATTATTATTTTTTTTCAGAGCATTTGCTATAGCAATAGCAGGAAATATATGACCTCCTGAGCCACCTCCGCTAATAATTATTTTAAATTTATTTTGCTTCATTAGTTAATACCATTGGATAATATCCTAGGGTTTTTATATTTTAGTCATTCATAGTCATTTGGCTTTGCCGTCATTAATAGTCATTAGGTATTTAGTCAATA
>CAZOSY010000035.1:1302-16129 GCA_964582565.1 uncultured Bacteroidales bacterium
ATAATAGCAGGTTTTAATTTTTTTTCAGTTTCTTTACTAACGCTTAACATTATACCAACAGTAATGCTCATAAACAATATTGAAGTTCCGCCCATACTTACAAAAGGCAATGTTTGTCCTGTAACAGGTAATATATTAACAGCTACAGCCACATTTATAAAAGCTTGGAATACTAAGCTAAAGCAACATCCCATAGTTAAAAAAGTGCCAAAATATCTTGGGGTTTTTGTTGCTATTTTTATTCCTCTAAAGAGCAAAATAAGATACATTAATATTAATACAATTCCACCAATAAGTCCATATTCTTCAATTATTATGGCAAAGATAAAGTCAGAATAAGCACAAGATAAGAAATTTCTTTGAGTACTTTTTCCCGGAGATTTGCCGAATAATCCGCCTGTGGCAATGGCTATCTTTGCTTGTTCTACCTGACCACCTGGTTCATTACTTTTATTTTTAAAGGACTGCCAACGACTTTCCCATGTTGGTAAACGGTCTTGTTTTCCTTCGGATAAATTACTTAATATTGTTACATAAAGGAAAAATGATGCAGCACTAATAGTTACTAAATATAAAATATATTTAATATTAACTCTTCCTATAAACATAATTATAATGCAGATAATAAAAAGCATAGCAGATGTTGAAAAGTTTGCAGGCAGTATTAATCCACACACAATTAGTATAGGAAGCATTATTGTTAAGAAGACAGATTTAAAATTTGTAATTTGTCCTTGTTTTTTAGATAATACTCTTGACAGATACATTATAAGAGCAAGTTTAGCAAAGTCCGATGTCTGAAAACTAACATTAATACCGGGTAAAGTCAGCCAACGGCTTGCCTGATAATTGGTTCCAATAATAAGTGTTAATAATAGAAGAGGAATAGATATAATAAGTGCTATTTGTGATATTCGTGAATAATAAGTATGTTTAACCAGATGAGCTAAATAGATAAAAATAAATCCTAATAATATAATAAAAAAGTGTCTGATTAGATAAAATTCCGTATTTCCTCCTTGTTTTTTATATGCCAAAGTGCCGGTAGAGCTATATACTGCTAATATAGAAAAGACAGACAATATGATTACTACTGTCCATATAACTTTATCGCCTCTTAATTTATTTAATATATTCAGCATTTGAATTTATTTATAAAATATTACTTTTTAGATTATGTTCATTAATCGGTATTGCTAATAAATATTAAAAAAATTGTAATGATTGAAATAATTGTAAAGATTATTTTTTTACAAGTCCTTTTAGCCATAAATTTTCCAATTATTTCAATTTTTCAATATTTTAATCATTGAATCTACTCTGAAAAAAGTATTTTGTTTGTTATCAAACTAAAAGTGTTTTTATTATGCCTTGTTTAACGAGTGGTTGCACGCTTTCGTCCAGTATAAAAAACAGAATTTTCCTTTTTCGTAGTTGACTCATCATTTAATCATTTTTTTACAGATTTCTAACTATTTGTTTAAATTGTCGTCCGCGGTCTTCATAATCTTTAAATAAATTAAAACTTGCGCATGCTGGTGATAGCAGAACTACATCTCCTGATTTTCCAAGATAATAAGCAAAGCTAACAGCTTCGGCTATTGATTTTGTATTAATTATAAATTCTACTTTATCAGCAAAAGCATCATGTAATTTTCTATTATCAATTCCAATATAAACTATTGCTTTCACTTTTTCTTTTACAACATCTTTGAGCATAAAATAATTAGTATTTTTATCTTGTCCGCCGGCAATCCATATTACAGGTCTTGTCATATTTTTAAAAGCAAACCATGTTGAGTTTACATTTGTTGATTTTGAATCATTTATAAATTCAATACCATGAACATTTGTAACAAATTCCTGTTTATGTTCAATATTTTTAAAATCAGAAAGACATTCTTTAATAGTTTGTTTTCTGATATTAAATATTTTAGAAGGTATTGCTTCTGCCATATTTTTATTTTGTTTTCCTTGCAATGCTAAACTTTCTATTGACATTATTTTTAATTAATTTTAATTTTTATTTACAGGAATCATTTTTTTAGTTTCTAATTTAAAGTTTCAAGTTCCAAGTTCCAGTTTCCAATAATTTTTTATCTGATTTTCAATGTTATAATAGTTAAGACAGCGAGAAATATTCCAACAATCATAAATCTATTTACTATTTTAGGTTCGGGATATCCTTTTTTTTGATAATGATGATGCAAAGGAGCCATGAGATAAAATCTTTTTCCTTGTTTATATTTTTTCTTGGTATATTTAAAATAGCTTACTTGAATTATTACAGACATACTTTCTATAAGAAGAACTCCGCATAGTATAGGCAGTAAAAATTCTTTACGTATCATTATTGCAAATACAGCTATAATACCGCCTATAGATAAACTTCCTGTATCTCCCATAAAAATTTGAGCCGGATAAGAATTATACCACATAAAGCCGATGCATGCTCCTATAAAAGCACTGACAAATACAGTTAGTTCTCCTATATCAGGTATATACATTATATTAAGATAATCAGCAAATATAGTATTGCCTGATACCCAAGCCAGTATTCCTAATGTAGCACCGATAATAGCAGAAGAGCTGGTAGCTAATCCATCCAAGCCATCAGTAATATTAACACTGTTTGATACAGCACATACTATTAATATAACTATAGGTATAAATATTATCCATGTAAACCTTTTATAATCATCCCCGAGCCATGATAATAAAGAAGAATAATCAAATTCATTATTTTTAATAAAAGGTATAGTTGTTTTCATTGATTTTGTTGGTTCTTTGAACATTGCTTTAAAAGATTTATCATTATTATTTATGATTTCTTTTGTCTGTTTCTGATAAGTGCTTTTTAGTTCAATATGTTTTTCTTTGATGACAATTGAATCACTAAAATACATAGTTATACCTATTATTAAACCAAGTCCTATTTGTCCTAGTATTTTAAATTTAGCTGCTAATCCTTTTTTGTCTTTTTTAAATACTTTAATATAGTCGTCAATAAATCCAACTATTCCAAGCCAAACAGTTGAGATAATTATTAAAATTATATATATATTATCTAGTTTTGTAAAAAGTAAAGCAGGTATTAAAATAGCTCCGAGGATAATTAATCCACCCATTGTAGGAGTGCCTTGTTTCTCTTTTTGTCCTTTTAGTCCTAAATCTCTGACAGTTTCTCTTACCTGTTTTCTTTTTAAGAAAGTAATTAATTTTTTTCCGAATAAAATTGTAATAACCAATGAAGTTATAACAGAAAGAGCAGCACGAAATGATATATATTGAAACATTCCTGCACCCGGCAAGCTAAATTCCGTGTCTAAATAATTAAATAAGTAATAAAACATATTAGTTATAAAGTTTCAAGTTTCAAGTTCAAAGTTCCAAGTTCCAAGCACGAAGTACAAAGTTTAGAATTTATAATTTCAATCAATCCTCTTAACATACTTTTTTTAGGAGATTTTTTTTTTGTCTTTATTATTTAATAAAATATCTTTTAAAATTTGTTTATCATCAAAAGGATATTTAACACCATTTATTTCCTGATATTTTTCGTGTCCTTTTCCTGCTATTAAGATAATATCTCCTGATTGTGCCAAAGCGCAAGCTGTTTTAATTGCCTGTTTTCTATTAGTAATAGATATTACTTTATTATTGTCCTGATTATCTTTTATTCCTTTTTCCATATCATTAATAATAGTTTCAGGATTTTCAGAGCGTGGATTATCAGAAGTAAGGATAAGTTTATCACTTTTTTCATAAGCTATTTTAGCCATTACAGGACGTTTTGTTTTATCTCTGTCTCCTCCTGCTCCTACAACAGATATTATTTGTGTGTTTTTATTTTTTATTTCACAAATAGTGTTTAAGACATTTTTTAATGCATCGGGAGTATGAGCATAATCAACAATTGCAATAATATTATCCGGAGTTTTTATAAAATCAAATCTACCTTGAACATGATTAAGATTACTAATAGCTGTTAAGACATCAAGTTTATTTTTGCCAAGAATAGCAGCAGTTGCATAAATTGCCAATAAGTTGTAAGCATTAAATCTTCCGACTAATTTGCACCATATATCATTTCCATCAATATTCAGATGTAATCCAGAAATTTGATTTTCAATAATTTTAGTTTTAAAATCTGCGATATGTGTTAAGCTATAAGTATATTTTTTGGCTTTTGTATTTTGCAATATTATATTTCCATTTTTATCATCTATGTTTGTCAGGGCAAAAGCTATATTTGGAAGATTATCAAAGAACATTTTTTTAGTTTTCAGATAATTATCAAATGTCTTATGAAAGTCAAGGTGGTCGTGAGTAATATTTGTAAAAATTCCTCCTGTAAAATTAAGTCCTGCAATTCTGTTTTGAGAAATAGAATGTGAGCTTATTTCCATAAAGCAATAAGAACAATTATTAGTTACCATCTCTTCTATCAAAGTATTTAATTGCAAAGCATCGGGAGTAGTTAAAGTTGATTTTATCTCTTTATCATTGATTTTGTTGTTTATTGTTGAAATCAATCCTGTATTATAACCAAGTGAGCGAAACAAATTGTATAATAAAGTTACTATTGTTGTTTTTCCATTTGTGCCGGTAACGCCAATTAATTTTATTTTATATGAAGGATTATCATAAAAATTTGATGCTATATAAGCAAGTGCTAAACTTGTATTTTTAACTTTAATATATGTTATATTATTTTTCAGATTTTCTGGTAAATTTTCACATACAATAGCAATGGCACCATTTTTAATTGCCTGACTTATAAAATTATGTCCATCTGTTTTTGTTCCTCTAACAGCAATGAACAGTGATTTATCAGCAATTTTTCTTGAATCAAAATTTACAGAACTGATTTCAATATTTACTGGTCCTGTAATTTTGATTGTTTTAATATTGCGAAGTATGTTTTTTAGTAATTTCAATTTTATTTATACATTAATTTTTATCTGTATTTCTGTTATTTGTGTATTGTCTTGTCAAATTTATAATGTCGTTCCGCCTAAGACGGATTGACTCTGTCAGGTTCGGCAGTTGCCGAACTCTGACAGGTCAAGCAATGTCTAAATATCGCAGACATAAAACCTGACAGAGTCGCCAGACCTGTCAGAGTTTGGCTTTATACAAAGCTTTATTATTGACATAACAGTATATTTAATTTTGTTCTAAATTTTCAAGATAAATACAGAACAATTTTTTCATTTTTAATAATTTTGGTTCCATATTTTATTGATTGTCTTCTTACAGTTCCTTTTCCGTTTATTTCAACAAATAATCCCTGATTTTCCAATATATAAACAGCATCTTTTAGTTTCATTCCTCTAAGATCAGGCACCAGGTTATAATCAATATTTTTTTTATAAAATTTTGTTTTATTAAATGGGTCATTTTTTTCTATAATCCATTCGGAATTAATATCAGGAATATCAGGAGATAATCCAAGCGTTTTATAGATAACATTAAAATCATTGTTGTTACCAACTTTAGTAATAGAAGTAGATATTTTATCAGTATTATTAACAGGTTGTTTGTGTGTGCATAGTGTTGCATATACTTTTTCAGCTATTTTTTTAAAGACAGGAGCAGCTACAATACTTCCGTAATATCCATTTTGAGTAGGATTATTAATAACTACGATACATGAATATTCTGGATTATCAGCAGGGAAATATCCTACAAATGATGCCTGATATATTTTATTATGTTTATATTTATATCCATATTTTTTATTAAGAATTTGTACTGTTCCTGTTTTTCCTGCAATTTTAAAGTTGTCATTTTTAATATTTTTCGCAGTTCCTTTTTGCACAACACCTTCAAGCATTTTTTTTACTTTTTCAATAGTTTTTTTTGAGCATATTGAAGGATTAATTACTTGTGTATAATAGGATTTGATAGTTTTGCCATGATATTGAACAGATTCAACGAATCTGGGTTTTACCATTTCTCCATCATTAGCAACAGCATTATAGAATGTAAGTATTTGTAAAGGTGTTAATCTGATTTCATAACCTATTGACATTTGTGGCAAAGTAACACCAGACCATTTTGATATTGGTTTTATAAGTGGAAGTTCTTCACCATTTATTTCAGTTCCTGTTTTTTTGTTTATTCCCATTCTGCAAAGGGCATCAACAAATTTTTGTTCTTTTCCATAATAATATTTAGTAATAATTTTTGATATTCCAATATTTGAAGATACTTCAAATGCCTTTTTTACTGTAATCTTTCCATATCCGCCATATTTATCATCTTCCATTTTATGGTCATAAAAATAATAGATTCCATTTCCTGTTTCAACACTATCTGTTAGATTAACATATCCATCTTCAATAGCAGCCATCAAAGAAGCTAATTTAAAGGTTGATCCTGGATCAGTTTTTTCGCCTATAGCATAGTTATATAATTCATGGTATTCTCCTTTATTATTTTTTCCTATATTTGCTATTGCCTTAATATATCCTGTTTTTACTTCCATCAGGACTACTGTTCCATGGTCAGCATCATATTTTTTTAATTGTAACAGTAAAGCATTTTCAGCTATATCTTGTATATTTATATTAATAGTTGTAAATATATCTTTCCCATTTTTTGATTCTATTTGATTTTCATCATTAACAGGTATCCATACTCCGCCGGATATTTTTCGCTCTAATCTTTTTCCGTTAACACCTTTTAATATTTTTCTATAAGCTCCTTCTAATCCTACATGATATCCCGGTCTGTCATAACCAATTGTTCTTGAAGCTAACATTTCGAAAGGTTTTTTTCGTTTGTCTTTTTTAATAACAATCATTCCGCCTCTGTATCTCCCGAATTTAAGTATTGGAAAAGATCTCATTTTTTTTAGCTCGTCATAAGTTATTTTTCTTTTTACTAAAAAATATTTATTACCTTGTTTTCTGGCATTTATAAGGATATTTTTATATTGACTTTTAGTTTTATCTTTAAAAAGCATTGATAAGCAATAGGATAAAGAATCAATTTGTTTATTAAAAACTTTTTCTTTAATATTTGATATTAAGTCAATTCTTACATCAAAAAAAGGTAAAGAAGTAGCAAGAAGATTTCCATCATCAGAATATATATTTCCTCTGTTAGCTTTAATATCAGAATATCTTAAAGTTGAATTTTTTGATTTATTGAGCCATTGTTCACCTTCAACAAACTGTATCTTAACAACCTTACCTATTATTACAAAAGCAAATATTAATACACACAGGTATATTAAATAGATTCTCCATAATATATCTTTTTTTATATCTTTCATCTACCTTGGCTGACTATATCTGTTTTTTTAATTCTTATTAATTATTATGTAAAAAAATTTTATGAGGAGGAATTTTTGATTCTTTTAAATCAATTCCTTTCTGTTCAAGTTGTTTTATTATTTCTGATTGTTTGCTTTTGAACATCAGATTTGACTTTGTAGTTATATATTCATATCTTAATTCTTTAAGTTGTTTTTTTACTGTGTAAGTATTTCGTATTATTTTTTCTGCATAATATGTATTTCCTATATATAGTATAGCGAGAAAAGTCAAATAAAAAATAAATGGCAATAATTCTATAACATTTTTTTGTGATAAGATAGTTCCGCCAAGTAACATTTGAAAAATTTTTTTTAATCCTGTTCTTTTTTTATTTTTTCTCTCTACTGTATTTTTTTTATTGTCTATCATTATTTATTAAATTTTTTCTGCTATCCTTAATTTTGCACTTTTACATCTGCTATTGTCAGATATTTCATCTTGTTTTGGGACAATAGGTTTCTTACTTATTTTCTTAAATGGTATTAGAGGATTTCCGAAAAAATCTTTTTTAATTATACCTTCAAAATTTCCTGATTTAATAAAATTTTTTACCAATCTATCTTCTAATGAATGGTATGAAATGACAACTAATCTTCCGTGAGTGTTTAGCACATCAATTGTTTGCAATAACATTTCTTTTAAGGCATCTAATTCGTCATTTACTTCTATCCTTAATGCCTGAAAGACCTTGGCATAATATTTGTTCTCTTTTCCTTTTTTAACACAGGAAGCAATTATTGTTTTAAGTTGACTTGTTGTCTTTATATTTTTTTTGTTTCTATTATTTATAATAATTTTTGCAAGATTTGATGCGTTTTTAATTTCTCCAAATTCAAAAAATATTGTCTTTAACTTTTTATAAGTATAATCATTAACAATTTTCATTGCTGTAAGTTTTTTATCTGTATCCATTCTCATATCAAGGTCTCCGTCAAATCTTGTAGAGAATCCTCTTTCGGGAGTATCAAATTGATATGAAGAGACGCCTAAATCTGCTATTATACCATCAACAGGAACAGCTTTATAAAACTTTAAAAAATTTTTTATATATCTAAAATCTTGTTTTAACAGTATAAATCTACTATCATCAATTTTATTTTTTTTAGCATCTTGATCCTTATCAAAAGCAATAAGTTTTCCTGTGGTTAATTTTTTAAGTATTTCTTTAGAATGCCCTCCTCCACCAAATGTAATATCTACATAGGTCTTGTCAGGTTTAATTGCCAAACCCTGTATGCTTTCTTTTAATAATACTGACTTATGATATATCACTTTTAATATTAGAATTATTGTAACTATTCACAAATTTTTTTATTTAAGCATTTTAACATTACTACAAACAAATTAAAAATGAACTAAAATTTTAGTTCATTTTAGGCATTAAGATTTAACCTGAATAATTCATAAATTATCTATTACGAGTTGAAATTGTCTGCTATAATTGAAAATGCTCGGATTTCGCTTCTCAATGTAGCTCTGCTACATCTCCGATGCTCAATCCTGTGCTTTCCAATTCTATTGGCACTTTCAACTCTCATAACGAAAACTTATGAATTATTCAGGTTAATAAATATTTACACTTAAACAGTTACGAATTACTTTCATCACCCATAACTTCTTCGGCTAATGCACCAAAATCAACAGATTTATCAAAAACAATTTTTTCATATTTATCTTTATCCCATATCTCAATTCTATTGACAGCAGAAGACAAGACAATATTCTTTTTAATTTCACTAAACTTTATAAGGTCTTTTGGTATTAACAATCTTCCGTTTATATCCAGTTCTACTATTCTTACTCCTGCCATAAATATTCTTATGAAGTCATTATTTTTTTTAATAAATCTATTTAGTTTATTTATTTTTTCAATCTCTTTGTTCCACTCTGCCACTGGATATAATTCCAGACATTTATTAAATACACTCTTTTTAATAACAAATCCATTATTGATAACTGCTGATAATTGTTTTTTTAAAGCAGCAGGAAACATCAATCTTGACTTTGTATCTGCTTTACATTCATATACTCCGATAATATTTGTCATTATTTTTATAATTTTAAAGCGTAAATATATATAAACTTTTCCCACTTTCTACCACTTTTTACCACTTTTTTCAAATTGTTAATAACTTTTTTTTTACCAAAGAGTGTAATTGACTGATATACAGATGATTATATAATAAAGAAAAATGTCTGATTTAAAATCTTTTTTTTGCAGAATATTTTATATAGAACTTTTTTATAATTTCTAATTGCTCTAATCAAAATCTCATCCGCCTAAGGTGGACTAATTACCAATTAGGTCAATTTAAGGTATAACCTGTTTGGCTCTGGCTTGTCCATGTTAGGAAAGATGTATAGATGTCTATTTATTTTTTTTGAAACAATAAAGTTGTGAAATTTTACAAATAATAATTATTTTTGCATTTAATTAAAATCATCAAACAAAAACATGGAATCTAAAAAAGGCAGTTCTTACTCTAAAGAATTTATTAATCTTGAAGAGATAATAGCAAGCAGAAATGCTAAATTATTAAAGTTGATTCCTGTATTTATTTTGAATTACTTAAAACGAGTTGTTCATGAGAAAGAGCTAAATGCGTCTATGAGTAAGAATTCTGATAAAATCGGATTAGATTTTGTTAATGCTATACTTAAAGAATTTCAAGCAAATATTATTGTAAAAGGTGAGGAAAATATTCCTTCAACCGGTAAGTATATCATTATATCCAATCATCCACTTGGCGGTTTAGATGGCTTGGCTTTGATAAATATTGTGGGAAAGAAAAGAAAAGACATAAAATTTATTGTTAATAACTTTCTTTTAAATATAAAGAATTTAGACCAATTATTTATACCTGTCAATAAGTGTGGTCGTACTCCGAAAGAGGTTTTAAAAATGCTTGAAAAAATTTATAGTTCAGATAATACTATTTTAACATTTCCTGCCGGATTATGTTCGCGTAAGAACAGAGGGAAAATAGTGGATTTAGAATGGCAAAAAA
Source organism: uncultured Bacteroidales bacterium (assembly GCA_964582565.1). Classification (GTDB taxonomy): domain Bacteria; phylum Bacteroidota; class Bacteroidia; order Bacteroidales; family CAZZDX01; genus CAZZDX01. The sequence goes on from CAZOSY010000035.1 coordinate 11,639, forward strand.
GTTTTATTACCCAGGCCAAAAAACATCACAGAGATATTATTCCAGCTTATATTGACGGCAGGAATTCAAATTTCTTTTATAATCTGGCTAATCTGCGTAAATTTTTAAGAATAAAAACCAATATTGAAATGTTATATCTTGTTGATGAAATGTATAAACAAAAAAATAAAACAATAAATATTATATTTGACAAGCCAATTTCATATAATACATTTAATAATACTATGAAAGATAAAGAATGGGCAGAAAAGATAAAAGGTAATATTTATGATCTTGGGAAAAAAAATAATTTGTTATTTTAAAGAATTTTTTATTTTTGTAGCATTATGCAAAAAATAATTGAAGCTGTTGATAAGTCAAAATTAGAATCAGAACTTACAAAAGACAAATTTGTGAGATATACAAAGAAGAGTAATAATAAAATTTACATCTTTACCTATCATGATTCTCCTAATTTGATGAGGGAAATAGGAAGGCTTAGAGAACTAACATTCAGAGGAGCAGGTGGCGGAACAGGAAAGGAAATAGATATTGATGAATATGATGTAACATACAAACAGCTTATAGTTTGGAATCCCGAATATAAAGAAATAGTAGGGGGATACAGATTCTTAAATTGTAAAGATATCATAGCCAAAAATTCTAAAGATATTCATATTGCGACAAAAGAACTTTTTGAGTTTTCTGAAAATTTTATACAGGAATATTTACCATATACTGTTGAACTTGGTAGGTCTTTTATACAACCTGCATACCAGTTAAGTATTGAAAACTTGATTAGCAAAAAAAAAACAATCTTTGTTTTAGATAATATCTGGGATGGATTAGGTTCAATAATTACAAATAATCATAATATTAAATATTTTTTCGGGAAAGTTACTATGTATCCTAACTATAACTTACATGCAAAAGATATGTTATTATATTTTTTACATAAATATTTTCCTGATAATGAAAATCTTGTATATTCTTACAAACCTTTAGGTTTTAAAACAGATGTTAAAAAATTGGAATCTATTTTTAATGGCAACAATTATCAGGAAAATTATAAAATATTATTACAAAATATTAAAAAATTAAAAGAAAGAATACCTCCTTTGATAAATTCTTATATGAACCTATCCTCAACAATGAAAACTTTTGGCACTGCTATTAATTATGGCTTTGGAAATGTAGAAGAAACAGGAATACTTATTTATATAAAAGACATATTTAATGAAAAAATAGACAGGCATCTTGATATACCAAAATAAATAATAAACGATAATTATAATAATATTAAATTTAGTCTGACACTACTAATATTATTTTTTCTTTTTCTCTTTAACATTTAATATATGCAATTCCAAATCAAACAAAATATCATCTGTTTTTTTAACTAATGACATATCTATATTATAGGCGGTTAAGACGTTATTGATTTGTCTAATTTTTTTTATAATAGATTGAATTTTTAATGTATTAATTGGTCCTTTGATAATTAAAATATAATCTAATTGCCTTTGCTCCGGGATTAATATTTTATTTAATCTGTGATTTGAGATAAGATAATAAGTGATAAAATCTTTTTCTTCCTGATGATATAAAGAGAATAAAATATTTTTAATTTTTTTATCAAATTCAAATTTAATATCCTTTATTTTTTTAAACCGAAAGTCCAGTTTTTTATTAAGATTCCAACAGATTCTATAATCCTTTAAATGACTACAAATACCAATAATTTTATATTTATCTTTATAATCGTATTTATTTTTAATATGTAACTTTAATTTTTTAGCCATTTTGTTTCTTCTTAAGCCCTTAACAAAATTATTTTATATTTTTATTATTACAGGCATTTTCTGCTGCATCTTGTTCTGCTTTTTTTATTGAAAAATCTTGTCCTCTTCCTGATACAATATTGTTTATCAATACTTCTACAATATATTTCTTATTATAGCCATTTCCTGTTGTATCAACAACATTAAAAGAAATTGTTTTTTTATTTTTTTGGCACCATTCAATAATTTTACTTTTAAAATTATATTCTGTTTTTTTCAATTCATCAATATCAAGATTATGTTTTATAATATGATTTATTATTATTTTTTTAGAAATATTATAACCTTTGTCAATATATAAGGCACCTATAAAAGCTTCAAAAGCGTTTCCCTTTATTGAATTACAATGATTATTTAATCCTTTATCTGACTGAATAAATTTATCAAGTCCTGTTTTTTTTGATAAGTCATTTAATTGATTTCTACTAACGATTTTAGACCTCATTTGTGTCAAAAAACCTTCATTTTTATAAGGGAATTTTTTGAAAAGAAAATCCGCTACAACAGAATTTAAAATAGCATCTCCAAGGTATTCAAGTCGCTCATTACTATTATCCACACCTTTTTTAAATTCCTGTGCAACAGATTTATGACGAAGTGCTTGTTTATAGAGTAAAATATTTTCAGGATAGAAGCCAAAAATATTTTTAATTGATAGAAATAAATTTTTATCATTAAAATATGCTTTGACTATTTTAAATAATTTCAAAATTAATTTATTATCTATTTAAATTTTTTAAAGATAATAGAAGCGTTATGTCCACCAAATCCAAAATTATTACTAATAGCTACATTAACAGTTCTTTTTTGTGCTTTATTAAAAGTAAAATTAAGTTTATTATCTATTTCAGGGTCATCGGTAAAATGATTTATTGTTGGTGGTATGATACTATGTTTTATAGAAAGTATTGTTGAAATTGATTCAATTGCACCTGCTGCGCCTAACAAGTGTCCCATCATAGATTTTATAGAATTAATATTCATTTTGTATGCATATTCACCAAAAAGACTTGTTATAGCTTTTATTTCCGGTGTATCTCCTGCAGGAGTAGATGTTCCATGAGTATTAATATAATCAACTTGATTAATGTTTAAATTAGCATCTTCCAAAGCATACTTCATTGCTTTTTTTGCTCCGAGTCCTTCAGGGTGTGGAGCTGTCATATGATAAGCATCAGAAGACAGTCCTATTCCTGCTACTTGTGCATAAATTTTTGCTTTTCTGTTAATAGCATGTTCTAATTCTTCAAAAACCAAAGCAGCACCACCTTCTCCTAAGACAAAGCCATCTCTGTCTTTATCAAAAGGGCGGGAAGCTGTTTTAGGGTCATCATTTCTTGTTGAAATAGCATGCATAGCATTAAAACCGCCAATACCTGCCTGATTAACCGCACCTTCAGAACCACCTGTAACAATTATATTAGCTTTCCCTAAACTGATATAGTCAAAAGCATTTGCTAAAGCATGTGCTGAAGAAGCACATGCAGATGTCGTTGTAAAATTTATCCCTTTAAGTCCAAATTTTATAGATATATGACTTGAAGCTATATTTGCAATCATTTTAGGTATAAAAAACGGGCTGAAACGAGGAGTTCCATCTCCTTTTGCAAAATTATATATCTCTTCAACAAAAGTAGAAAGTCCTCCTATTCCCGAACCCCAAATTACACCTGCTTTATCAAGGTCAGTTTTGTATAAGTCAATACCAGAATCTTCTATAGCTTCTGTTGAAGCAATTAAAGCATATTGCGAAAAAAAATCTAATTTCCTTGCTTCTTTGCGATTAAAATAATCTTGTGCATTATAATTTTTTACTTCACAAGCAAATTTGGTCTTAAACTTTGATGCATCAAAATGCGTAATATTATCAGCGCCACTAACTCCATTAATTAAACCATTCCAAGAGTCCTTAACAGTATTACCTAATGGAGTAATTGCACCAATACCTGTTACAACTACTCTTTTTAATTCCATTTTATTAAAAAATTATTTATTTTTTAACATTATTTTCAACATAAGAAACAGCTTCGCCAACAGTGCTAATTTTTTCAGCTTGATCATCAGGAATTGTAATATTAAATTCTTTTTCAAATTCCATAATTAACTCAACAGTATCAAGTGAATCAGCACCTAAGTCATTGGTAAAACTTGCTTCAGGAGTAACTTCTTTTTCATCTACTCCAAGTTTTTCTATTATTATAGATTTTACTTTATTTTCAATATCTGACATATTTTTTCTCCTAAATTAGATTAATAAAATAATTAAAAAAAAGGCAAAGGAAAATATTTATTTAATTAAAAACAATATTTTTTATATATATATTTTAATATTTTTTTTATCATTTTGATTTACAAGTAATTAGCAACTCGTTTTTTATACTTAATTATTTATAAAATTAGTTATAAAAGTATTTTTTATTATTTTTATTGTTTATTTCTAAATTCAGGATAACTAATATAAATAAATATTAAGATGAAAACGGTTCAAAGAAAATATTAGGGGGAGTGAGATTTAATTTAGTATATTTGTACTATTGAAAAAGAGACGATATTAAAATATTTTGTAACCATTCATCACCCAGTATTGCAGAACTGAAAGATAAAAGATATTTATTTTAAAAGACAAAAGACAAAAGACAAAAGACAAAAGACAAAAGACAAAAGACAAAAG
>CAZOSY010000036.1:0-15907 GCA_964582565.1 uncultured Bacteroidales bacterium
ATTAAATCGTTTTTTTATAAAGGATTAGATATCTACCCATTAAAATAACAGTAGAGCCTAATTATATAATAACAGATATGATTTTACCTATAAAAACGTACATTATTTTTAAATGGATTAGTGTCAAGTTTTATCAGCCTTAGGTGGATTATTCCGGGAATCAGCCTTAGGCAGATGACGATGGGTTTTTATTAAAAATTTCAGATTTATCCCGTTAAATAATCAACTTCGTTGATTGATTCGCATTTAACAGGGTGAATTTTTATACCACCATTCTACCGCATTATATGGTATTTTTATATTTAATTCTTTTTTCAAAGAACCATATTTTCTATAAAATATATAATATAGTAAAAACTTGTTTAAAGCATAGAGCATTTCATCAGCGTTATTATATTCCTCTTTAAGAATAGTATCTTTTTTTATGATAAAGTTAAGCCATGTTGTTCCTCCTTTTTTAAATTATTAATGAATTTTTAACCAATAAGATTAATTTTTTTTGTATATTTATTTATAATATATATATTTGCAAATCGTTATGTTTGAGCAAACATAATGAAAAATAACATTATGTATTCCAAAAAATGAATGAATCAAATATAAACTGCAACAATCTTTCTTTACATTACAAAATATGGCTTTCAACCAAAGACAATAAAAGTATTATGGGTCAGGGAAGATTAAAACTCTTAAAGACCATTGATGAAAATGGCTCTTTAACATCTGCTACAAAATTGCTTGGAATAAGTTACAGAAAAGCTTGGGGCGACTTAAAAAAAGCAGAAACATTATTAGAATTTAAACTCGTTGACAAACATCGCGGAGGACAAAAAGGAGGAAGCACTTTATTAACTCAAAAAGGTAAAAATATACTAAATGCTTATAAAAAATTACATTTAGACATAGATAATAATATACAAAACAGCTTTAACAAATTTATAAAAAATCTAAATTCATCTGACTAATATAAATTGCAACTCGTTACTATATTTATACTATAAACGGTAAATTTAATTGATAATTGATGATTGCAAATGACTAAAATAATTAATATAAATTAAAAAACTATAAAAAATGAACACATTAAAAAAAATTACAAAAAACATCCTTCTCTTCTCAATATTACTCATTATTGCTTGTAATAACGACAAGACCAAACAAGACACAAAAAAGGCAACAAGTGATTTAATAATATTTAATGCAGGAAGTTTATCTGTGCCTTTTAAAGAAATAGCTAAAGCTTTTAACAAAGAATATCCAGATATAAATATTATTATGGAGCCAGACGGTAGCCGTAAATGTGCAAGAAAAATTATTGATTTAAAACGTCCTTGTGATATAATGGCATCAGCAGATTATAAGGTTATTGATAACCTGTTAATTCCTGATTATGCTAAATGGAATATAAAATTTGTAAGTAATGAGATGGTAATAGCTTATAATGAAAAATCACGATATTCTGACAAAATAAATAAAAACAACTGGTTTAATATACTTTTAAAAAATGACGTTGCTTTTGCCAGAGCAGACCCAAATGCTGACCCTTGCGGATACAGAGCTATTTTAACAATAAAATTATCAGAAAAATATTATCATAAATCAGGAATTGCTGACAAATTACTTAAAAAAGATTTAAACTACATACGACCAAAAGGAACTGATTTGCTTGCACTTATTGAAACAAATACAGTAGATTATATTTTTGAATATCGCTCTGTAGCCGAACAACATAAATTAAAATATATACTTATTCCTGATGAAATAAATCTAAAAAATCCAAAATTCAGTGATTTATACTCAACAGCATCAGTTAATATTACAGGCAAAAGACCAAATGAAATAATTATACGCAAAGGTGAGCCAATGATTTATGGTATCACGATTTTAAAAAATGCTGCTAATCCTGATGCTGCTAAAAATTTCATAAAATTTTTACTTGATGAAAATAAAGGTATGAAAATTATGAAAAATAATGGACAGCCATCTGTAATACCTTCATATACAGATACTTATAATAATATTCCTGAAAATCTTAAAAGATTTGCTTTTAAATGAACAAACCACAACCTTTTAATATTATTTTTTCATTACTCGGAGCTTTAATCTTACTTTTTATTATTGCTCCTCTTATTGGTATGGTGATAGCAACATCGCCACAAGATATTATTGAAACATCAAAAGACACGGAAGTCCAAAAGAGTATATGGCTAACTGTCTGGACATCAATATGTTCAACAATATTTTTTGCAATAGCTGCAATACCTTTATCATATCTGTTAGCAAAAAAATCATTCAGATTTAAACATTTGATAAACGGTATAATAGATTTACCAATTGTAATACCACACACAGCAGCAGGAATTGCTGTGTTAGGATTTATATCACGCAATTCATATATTGGAAAATTATCATCAAATATAGGTTTGGATTTTGTAGGACATCCGGCTGGAATAGCAGCGGCAATGGCATTTGTAAGTATTCCTTTTTTAATTAATGCTGCACGTGACGGATTTGCCAAAGTGCCTGTAAAATTAGAAAAAGCAGCTTTAAATTTAGGCGCTTCACCCAGCCGTGTGTTCTTTACAATATCTTTGCCTTTGGCTTGGAAAAGTATCCTGTCGGGTTTGATTATGATGTTTGCCCGCGGTATGAGTGAGTTTGGTGCTGTTGTCATTATTGCTTATCATCCAATGATAACGCCTGTCCTGATATACGAAAGATTTAGCTCCTTCGGATTAAAATATGCACGTCCTGTAGCTATAATATTTATTGCTGTCTGTCTTATTGTATTTATCATACTACGTCTGCTATCTCCTAAAATTAGCAAGTCTTTTTATAACCACAAAGAACACAAAGTTTTACACAAAGATCGCAAAGATTTTATGGTTATGTTTATTTTCTTTGTGACCTTTGTGCATTCTTTGTGAACTTTGTGGTTAAAAATTTTTTATTTTTGACTTGCTAAATTTAGGTATCTAAAGAAAAATATTTAACAAATAATGTTAGAAATAAAAAACATATCAAAAAATTTAGAAGATTTTAATCTTAAAAATCTTAACCTGTCAGTAAATAAAGGCGATTATTTTGTCTTACTCGGAATATCCGGTGCAGGGAAAACTATACTGTTGGAAATCATTGCAGGAATTACGAGCCCTGACTCAGGCGAAATATTTTTAAACAAAAAAAATATTACAAAACAAAAAATTCAAAAAAGACGAATAGGACTGGTATTTCAGGACTATGCTGTATTCCCTCATCTAAATGTAAAAAATAATATTGCTTATCCGTTAAAAAACGAAAAGTTATCTGCTTTTGAAAAAAACAAACAAATATTAAAACTTGCTGAGGAAATGAATATAACACATCTGCTCAACAGAAAGACCACAACATTATCAGGAGGAGAACTGCAGCGCGTAGCTCTGGCACGAACTCTGGCTTTAAAACCCAAAATATTATTACTTGACGAACCTTTGGCTTCTTTGGATATTCAACTAAAAAATGAACTCCGCAGTTTACTTAGAAACATCAATAAAAAAGGACAAACAATAATTCATGTTACTCACGATTATCAGGAAGTAATATCTCTTGCCAACAAAATCGCTATTATCAACAATGGCTCTATAGAACAAACAGGAACTCCAAATGAAATATTTCAACATCCAAAATCACAATTTATAGCTAACTTTACAGGTATAAAAAATTTTTTTAAAGCAGAACTAAAAAACAAACAAGCTATTATTAACAATTCTATTGCCTTTACATTGCTCACTGATAAGACCAAGGGAAAAGGTAATGTATTAATAAAAAGTCAGGATATTATTATATCTGAAAATAAAGTTGAATCAAGTGCATGCAATAATTTTAAAGGAATTATAACCGATATTATTCCTGCACCTCTTGGTATAGAGATATTTACAGACATTGGCATTCAGTTAGTTGCCCTTATAACTACACAATCTTTAAAAAAATTAAATCTATATAAAGGGAAAAATATATGGATATCATTTAAAGCTTCCTGTGTTAAATTTTTTTGAAAATTAATAGCATCTATCTGTTTTCGGAATAACTGACTTTTCAGGATTTTTATCGGTCAATATTTAACCTGAATAATTCATAAATTATCTATTACGAGTTAACATTGCCTGCTATAATTGAAAATGCTCGGATTTCGCTTCTCAATGTATCTCTGCCACATCTCCGATGCTCAATCCTGTGCTTTCCAATTCTATTGGCACTTTCAACTCTCATAACGAAAACTTATGAATTATTCAGGTTAGTTTTAATTAAAAAAAAAATTGTATTTTTGAATGCTGAAATAATATTGAAACAATATTGAAACAAGTTCAACATAAAGTTCAGAGTGACGTTGTTCAGGATAAAATACTGAAATGAATTCAGCACAAGTTTCAGCACAGGTTCTCGTATCAGTCGGACGCCTGACCGATAAAACACTATTATGTTATGTAACATTAAATAAAGACACATAAATAATTCTTGATATTTACATCTTTTTTACCCATTGATTAATAAAAATAATAATATAATTTACAATGAATTGTAAAAATATTACCATATTACTTATACTTATTTTTTTTATAAAATCTACACTCTACCCAAAAGATATTATAATAAATAAGTTTATGTCTTCAAATTTAAAAAGTATTAAAAATGAAAACAGCAATTGTAAGGATTGGATAGAATCATATAATATTAGAGAGAAGGCAATTGATTTAAAAAATGATACTATTACTAATAGAAAAGTTAAAATAACCGATTCTTTAATCTTTTCCCATAAACAAGGATTTTATACAAAGCCCTTTGAACTGAAAATAGAGAATACTAATTCTGACGACACCATTTATTATACCCTTGATGGAAGTATTCCTACAAAAAATTCTTTTGTTTATAAATCTCCTGTAAAAATTAAATACAGATACAATGAACCAAATACTATATCTGATATACCTTTAATTCCTGATACATTTTTTAAAATATTTCCTTTTTTTAAAAAAGATTTTTCTATCCCTGTATTTCCTAAAGCAACAGTTATTAGAATTGTTTCTATAAAAGACAGCACTCTTTGTAATAAGGTATATACCCTTACTTTCTTTGTTGATACTAATATTTACAATACACCTGTTGTATCATTAGTTACTGATGCTAACAATTTATTTAATAAAGATACAGGAATTTATGTGCGAGGCAAACATTTTGATAAAAACGATATAAAGCATACTGGCAATTGTTTTCAGAGAGGCGAAAAATGGGAACGGCATGCTAATATTACATTATTCAAAAAAAATGGAGATATTGCATTTTTTCAAGATGCCGGTATGAGAATACGTGGAGGAGGGACAAGAAACCACCCTCAAAAAAGTTTTCGCCTTTATGCCAGAACAAAATATGGGAAAGAATATTTTAAATATAAATTATTCCCTCAAAAAGAACAAAAAATATTTAAACGATTTGTATTGATAGCGCCTTCTGCAACACAATGTTTTAAGGAACCTTTAATTCACAATATTGTAAGAAATCTAAATTTAGATGTAAAGGACTATATGCTTGTAACGGTCTTTGTAAATGGTGAATACTGGGGAATATATACTGTTAGGGACCGCTTGGATAAAAACTATATCGCTTTAAAATATAATATTAATAAAGATAGTATAGATATTATAGAAGGCAGTCATACTATCATTGAAGGAAGTATAAAAAATTTTGAAAATTTAATCTTTTTTGTCAGAGACAGTGATGTAACTATTCAGAAAAATTATGATTATATTAAAAGCCAAATAGATATAAAGAGTTATATAGACCATCAAATAACACAAATATATTTTAACTGCATCTGTGATGGTAATTACAGATTTTGGCGACCTGGAACTCCCAATGGCAAATGGAGATGGTTTATATATGATATGGATACAGGAGCCCAAGATGCTGACTATAATACTCTAAAAAAATTTACTGACAAAGAAAATGAAAGATATTATTATCCAAACTGGTCCGGATTTTTGTTCTCAAATCTACTTAAAAACAATGAATTCAAAAATCAATTTATTAATAGATTCTTTTTCTTAATAAATACAACATTCTCTACTGACTCTATCCTATACAAAATTGATGAATTTGAAAAATTATACGAGCCGGAAATAAAAGAGCATTCTAATAGATGGTATGGTTGTATAGATATTAAAAAAGCTGTATCCTTATTAAAATTAAATACTGATACTATTAACTCTTCTACTGATTTGTTTTTTTATTTTATATCACAATTAGAAGATTTTGCCAGAAAGCGTCCTTATTATATGAAAAAATTTATTTTGGAAGAATTTAATCTGAATAAATCTGATTACAATGATAAATAACTTATTTAATAGAGTTAGTGATAAAAACAAATTAAAAAATTAAATTATCTGTTTTGAATAAATTTATAAAATATTTTCTTTTATCTTTGATTTTGGCTGGTATTATTTATTTCTTTGTTATTAGAATACATAGAACTAATAATAAACATAGAAATGAAATAACTAATTTTTTGAGATTTTCTCAGAAACAAGGATTTTATACAGAGCCCTTTGAACTGACTATTTCATCAATTTCTCCAACAGATACGGTTTATTATACCTTAGATGGAAGTATCCCTACAAAAAAATCTTTTGTTTATTCCTCACCTGTAAAAATTAACTATAGATATAGTGACTCAAATATAATCTCTAACATACCAACAACTCGAGATATCTGTACTGATATGCAAAAGTGGCATCCACCATTAGGTAAGGTTTTTAAAGCAACAGTTGTCAGAGCTGCTTCTGTTAAAAATAAAAATTTGTCAAGCAAAGTATATACTCTTACTTTTTTTGTTGATACAAATATATATTCAAGATATAGTATGCCGATTATTTCGCTGGTTACAGATGCTGATAATTTTTTTAGTTATGATAAAGGCATTTATGTTTCAGGCAAATATTATGATAAAAACAATCCAATGAAAACAGGGAATTATTCTCAAAGAGGCAATAACTGGGAACGTCCTGTTAATATTGCTTTTTTTATAAAAAATGGTGCTGTTGCATTTTCGCAAGATGCAGGAATAAGAATACATGGAACCAGCTCAAGAAAACATGCTCAAAAAAGATTACGATTATACGCACGAAAACAATATGGGAATAAATTTTTTAATTATAAAATTTTCAAAAAAAAAAATAAAAATAAATTCAAACGATTTATATTAGGAGATTTTTCAAAATACAAAGATGTATTAGTATATAACATTGTAAAAGATCTAAATTTAGATATTCCTGATTACAGACCTGTAATTGTATTTTTAAATGGAGAATATTGGGGAATACATGTAATTAGAGACCGACTTGATGAATATTATCTCGTCTCAAAATATAATATTGATAAAAATAACATAACTATTTTAACAGGTGATGATTTGATAAAACAAACTGATAGACAATATAATGATATAATCAAATTTATTAAAAATAACAACCTAAAAATTCCAAAAAATTATCAATATGTTAAAACTAAAATTGACATTGATTGCTATATTGACCACCAAATAGTTAAAATTTATTTCAATTATTATGGCACTCATAATGACAAACTATGGCGACCAAAAACACAAAATGCCAAATGGAGGTGGTTCTTATATGATATGGACAGATCTTTTAGCAGCAGTAATAACAACCTATTAAAACTACTTACCTCTGACAAAAATACAGATCCCGCAATTTTATTATTTAGAAGTTTACTTAAAAACAAAGAGTTTAAAAATCAATTTATTGATAGATTTGCTCTTTTAATGAATACTATATTTCAAAAAGATACTGTTTTAAATAAAATTGATGAACTTGAAAAATTATATGAACCGGAAATAAAAGAGCATTTTAATAGATGGTATAATGAAGTAGATGTTAAAAAATCTATAAGCATATCAAAAATAAATACTGATACTGTTAATCCTGTGGCTGACATATCGTTTTATTACATAGCACAACTAAAAGATTTTGCTATAAAACGTCCTTATTATATGAAAAAATTTATAATGGAAGAATTTAATATTAATGACTTTGATTATAATGATAAATAATTTATTAATTGAGTTAGAAATAAAAATTAGAAAATTGAATTATCTGTTTTGAATAAATTTATAAAATATTCCCTTTTATCTTTGGTTTTGGCTAGTATTATTTCTTTTTTTGTTATTAGAATACATAGAACTAATAATAAACATAAAAATGAAATAACTAATTTTTTGAGATTTTCTCAGAAACAAGGATTTTATACAGAGCCCTTTGAACTAAAAATTAAAAATACTAACCCTGAGGATACTATTTATTATACTCTTGATGGGAGTATTCCTACAAAAAAATCTTTTGTTTATAAATCTCCTGTAAAAATTGATTATAAATATAATAGTCCAAATATAATTTCTAAGATACAAACAGTTTCTGACGCAGTTTTGAAAAAAAATTTTTTTTTAAAACCTTTTGCAGATTCAATTGTCTTTAAAGCTACAGTTATCAGAGTTGTTACTTATAGAGATAATATTCCTAGAAGCAAAGTTTATACTTATACATTTTTTGTTGATTCTGTAATTTATTCAAGATATAGTATGCCAATTATTTCATTAGTTACAGATGCCAATAATTTTTTTAGTTATGACAAAGGTATTTATGTTCCGGGAAAATATTATGATAAGACCAATCCAGTATGGTCAGGAAATCACTATCAAAAAGGGAAAGAATGGGAACGACCTGTTAATATTACATTTTTTGAAAAAAACGGAGATATTGCTTTTTCGCAGGATGCAGGTATCAGAATAAATGGATTAGGAACAAGACGCTACCCGTTTAAACCTTTCCGTCTTTATGCAAGAAACAAATATGGCAACAAATATTTTAACTATAGATTATTTCCTGAAAAAGAGCAAAATATATTTAAACGATTTGTTTTGCGAACAGCTATGGGCTCAGAAAAAAATGGTTTTAAAGATGCTTTAATTCATAATATTGCAAAGAACCTGAATTTAGATATACAAGACAGCAGACCTGTAATAGTTTTCTTAAATGGTGAATACTGGGGTCTATACAAAGTCAGAGATTACTTTGATGAATATTATCTTTCTTTAAAATATGGCTTTGACAAAGATAAATTTGATATTTTAACAGGGATAAATACTGTAATTGTTAAACAAGGCAGCAAAGAACATTATGATAACCTGATTAACTTTATTAAAGAGAATGATTTGTCCTACTCAGGCGGACAAAAGAATTATGAATATATAAAAACCCAAATGGATATTGAAAATTTTATTGATTATCAGATAACAAATATTTATTTCAATAATATGGATTGGCTTGGGCAAGAAAACAATACTAAATTTTGGCGACCACAAATTAACGGTGGAAAATGGAGATGGTTTTTATGTGACTTTGATGATGCATGTATGTTAGAATATAATTATGATTTTAATTTGTTAAAACATATTGTTGATACTGACAAGCAGCATACAGATATGTCAACTTTTTTTATTAAAAATTTACTTAAAAATGATGAATTTAAAAATCAATTTATTAACAGGTTTATCTTTTTAATGAATACAACATTTTGCCCTGATACTGTTTTAAGTAAAATTGATAAATTTGAAAAAAACTATCAGCGAGAAGTAGAAAAAAATTTTAATCGGTGGTTTAAAACAGATTATAAAACTATTTCTATGTTTTCCGGGCAGTATCTTGATACAAATTATGTTTCTTTTACTGTTTTCTGGCATGATATAATAAATAAATCTTTAAAAGATTTTGTCGTTAAACGCCCTTATTATATGAAAAAGTTTTTAATAAAAGAATTCGGTTTAGAGCAAGATTCTTTGTATAACTTTGAGGAACTCTATAAAAAGAAAATAAAAAAATATTAATCCTGGTTATTTTAATTAAATGCCGATATTTTTAATTATTATTTTTTTTTAAATTTAATAAGATGTAAATGTTTATATAATAATTGCTTTTCTTTAGAAATATGTGTTATATAATAATCCTTATCATCAGTTTCAAAATCATAATAATTTGTATAGATAAATCCCTGTTTTTTAATTCTCTGTAAGTATAAATCATTTATAATATAAAAAATATTATCAGGATAATTTTTTAGTTCTGTTTCCCAAAGTTTAATTATCTTTTGTGTAGCACAATTAGAATTTTTATTATCATAAGTAATAATGAACTTTAAATAATCCGAAAAGAATTTTTTTTCCTCTTTGGTATAGATAGAAGAATCTTGCTTAACAAGAAGTATTAAATCCTCTAAAGTTTTTGCCTTTTTTGAAATTCTATAATCAGAGACATCTTTATTATCAGACAATATTAATTTATTTACAAACATTTTATTTTCTTTTATATCTCCGTTTTGATAAGTAGTTAAGATTTTTTTACTTTCTCTTGTATAATAAAAAGGTATAATATCATTAGTTTCAGTCCCTGAATAAAGAAAAACAAGTTTGCCTTTTGTTATTTGTGCAATTTTTATACCTGCTTCCTTGTATTTAATAAGTTTTGAATCAATGTTATTAGGTGATTTAAATAAGTTAAAATCTATCCTTAATATAAGTAAAGTAATTATAATCAGTATTAATCTGCATTTTTTTATTTCTATAAATAAGAAGATAATAAATACAAAAATTATAAGTAATAAAATGTTTGATTTTAATGCTATAATAACTAACCATATTAAAAAAGCAATATCTGTAATATTATGTAAGAAATTATTTTTAGATTGATATTTAAAATAGAAATGAGTTAAAATAATAATCATTAATGGATATAAAGCAAAAAAATATCTAAAATTTGTACGTGGAGATAGTAAATAAACTAAAATATTTGATGCAAATATTAAAAAACTAAACTTTAATAAAGGGTTTTGCATAATTTCTTTGAAGAATTTTTTTTTAAAGCAAGATATTAATAGAAGTGTCCATGGGAAAACAGATAAAAGAACTTGAAAAGGGTATTTAAAAAAATGCAAAACAGTTTTCCATAATCCATAACTTGTCATATTTTTTTCAGTTAGTTCTAACCATAATGTAAGAAGATATGGTTTTACCGAAATATAATGATTAAAAAAATATAAATAAGTTCCTATCATTAATATAAATATCAGAATACCAAGGATATGCTGTATAGAAAATAATTTTTTAAAATTTTTGTGATAAGCAAATATTACAAAAAGAGTAATACCTTGAAACACAATAGAAGGCAATCCTTTAAGCATAAATCCCACGCCAGTGATAAAATAAGATATAGCAAAGAGCCAGTAAAATTTACCCTTTTGATAGAAATAATAAATAGCTATAAAACCTGTAAATGTAACCCATGACAAACACATATCTATTAATCCCTGATATGAGTCCCAAAATAATATTTGTTCTCCTGTTATTAAGATAAAAGCATTAATAAAAGCTATCTTATTACCATAATGTTTACGAATAAAAAGGAAAACTGTTAATCCAAAAAGCAAAAGAGATATCACATTTGGCAGGCGAAGAATAAACTCTGTATTATTTCCTGTTAGTTTTAAAAAAAGCACTAAAATCCAATTGTATAAAGGCGGCTTACTATAATTGTATAATCCGTTCAGGGTTGGTATAACATAATTGCCGGATGTAATCATCTCCAATGCTATTAAAGCCCTTTTAGATTCATCTCCACAAAATGGAATTAACCCTATATTGATTAATAATGCAGGTATTAATAAAATAATACATAAAATAAAAAATATTAATCTGTTATTATAGAAAAAGTCAGCAACAGATTCTATTGTTTTGTTTAAAGATATATATAAAGTGCTTTTTTGTGATTTTATATATTTAAAAAACAGTAATATAATCACTACTAAACTTATCAGCAATATCACTTTTACGTGATACCCATTCCAATATAAAATTGATGCCAACACAGAAATTACAGAAGCATTTCCTCTTGCATTTTCAGGAAGTTCATAAATGGAATATCCCATATTTGTTTTTGACTCTTCTTTTATTTTGTTCCATTCATGTTTAAATTTTGCATTATCATATATATAGTTTGTTTTGCCAATAGTAATGCTAATTTGTTTTATTTTATCAATTATACTATCAGGCACGGAAAGTTTTATTGCTGTATAATAACGATAATAATTATAGTTCCATTTATGTAATTCAATGAGTTTATTTAAGTTAAGTATTCTGTTTTTTGGTGAGATTCCATAGATGTTCACAGTATTAAAGTCATTGTCATTTAACCCATCAACAGTTATACTTACAGGTTCATAAATTTTTACTTTTTTTATATAATGAGATAAATTATATATTCCGTAAATAACAAATGCAGAAATGATTATTGATATTACTGTAATATATTTTTTTGAAAGTTTTAAATTAAAAAATGGAAACACATTGATGATATGTTTTAGCCATATCAAAAAATAATCTATTGATAAGAAAGGTTCTAATCTGAAAATTATCTGGCTTATTCGTTTAAAAATATTCAAATTTTAGTATGTTTTATATTGACAATAACATTTTGTCAAAAAAAATATTAAGTATCTGTTGGTTTCTAATTTTTACCAACATAGATATTTTTTATTCTGTATGATTTTTTATTATTTGATTTTAAATTTATCCTTATAATTAATTCTGCAACAATGCCGATAGTAATAATTTGAATACCTCCAATGGTTAATAAAACACCAAGTATAAGAAGCGGTTTTCCCCATATATCATTACCTGCAATTTTCATAAACAGCAAATAAAAATCTATTATAATGCCTGTTAAAAGTATAATTAATCCTAATGTTCCAAATAAATGCATAGGTTTTTTCATATATCTTTCAAAAAACAGCACGAGCAATAAATCACTTATCACCTTGAAAGTTCTGTTTATTCCATACTTTGATTTTCCGTATTTCCGTGCATGATGTTTTACTTTTACCTGAGAAATTGTTGCTCCCTGAATATGTGCTAATACAGGAATAAAACGATGCAACTCTCCATACAGCATAATATTTTTAGCAACACTATTTTTAAAAATTTTCAAAGTACAACCAAGGTCCTTAATTTTTATACCGGTAAAACTACGTATAATAAAATTAGCAATATTACTTGGAATCTTCCTCATAAGTATATCATCTTTTCTATCTACTCTTATTCCTGTAACTAAATCTAAGTTTTCATTTTCTATCTTTTGAAGCATCATTGGTATATCAGAAGGGTCATTTTGTAAATCCCCATCCATTAACACAATAAATTCTCCTTTGGCATATTCAATTCCTGTTGCAAGAGCAGAACTCTGTCCATAATTTTTTTTTAGCTCAATAAGTTTTATCCTTTTGTCTTCAAAAGATTTTACTTCTTTTGCTGTATTATCTGTTGAGCCATCATCTACATAAATTATTTCATAGCTAACATCTCTAATCGCTTTAAAGATATTATTGAGCAATGGCTTTACATTGAGTTCTTCATTAAATGCAGTAACTATTATTGATAGTTTTATCATTTTTTTAATTTGTATCTATTTAGGTATCAGATATTAGTCAAGTATTTGACCAAATTGCCTTATTAATAATTTGATTTCATACTGAAGCAAGCACTGAAATAACCCTGAAAAGAGTTCAGGATGACGTTATTCAGTACAGGTTTTAAACGTTATTATTATAGATTAATATTTTTTTCATTGATAATTTTTTTGTTTGAAATATATCATATATTTTTTTATAATAATATTTAACTTTTGACATCATTATCTTGCAATTTTCCATCTTTCCAAATCTTTATCACATGAAATAATTTTGCCTATTGCAAAATTCTCGCTTCCAGTCAGGTAGTTGCCTTATTCATCTGCCAAGTTCGGCTATTGACGAATGACTGATAAAATAACAAAAAAAATATTTTTATTTATCAATAAAATACAATCTATACCATATAACAAAATTAAGCAATCCCCAAAGTTCTCTGCCGCGGTCTGCTTTATGATTAAAATGTTCATTTATAATTTGCTGGACATAATCAGCATTTATAAAAGGAACTTTTTTAAGAGATGATAAAGATAAGTTATCTAATAATAATTGTTTTAATTCATTTAAGAACCATTTTGAATAAGGAATCTCTAATCCTATTTTTTTCTTTTTTAGTATTTGTTTTGGAAAAAATGGTTCCATTGCTTGTTTTAAAAGATATTTTGAATTATTATGATATAATTTTATATCTCCTGATAAATTGGCTAAATAATCAAACAATTTTATATCTGTAAACGGCACTCGTGCCTCAATAGAATGAGCCATAGTCATCCTGTCTGTATTAATCATAAGATCGTTTGCAAAATAATATGAAAAATCTATATATAACAATTTATTCAATTCATCTTTTGTGTTAATATCATTAAAACAATCTTCAAATAATTTATACGAAGGCATATAATTTGAATTTTTGTATATATCAAGTAGTTTTTTTTTATCATTTTCAGAAAACACTTCTCTCCACATATAATGGCTTACAGGCACATTATACTGACAGCCGCTAACAAATTTTTTTGCTTTAAAATCAAAACTGAGTTTAGCATAAGAAGATGGTAAATGATTAACAAATGCTCTTATTGGTTTTTGGGCAAAACAGGGAACTTTCTTATAAAATTTACTTATATTATACGCTCTGTAAGTATCATATCCTGCAAAAATTTCGTCTCCACCTTCTCCTGAAAGCAAGACAGTAACATATTTTTTTGCCTGTTGTGAAAGCAGATATGTAGGAATTGCAGAACCGTCAGCATATGGCTCATCAATATATAATAAATATTTTTCTATGTTATCAATTATTGACTGTGGTGTAATTTTTATCTTATGGTGTTTTGTGCCTGTATGTTTTGATACAATTTCAGCATATTTTGATTCATCAAACGATTTCTCGTCAAATCCTATTGAGAAAGTATGAAAGTCAGAACTGTTTTGTATTTGAGACATCATATACGTTATAGTGCTGGAATCCAGCCCACCTGAAAGCATCACTCCAACAGGAACATCTGAAATCAATTGAGATTTTACCGATTCTTTTATCAAATATCTGATGTCTTCTATCGCTGTCTTAACATTTTTAGGTTTATAATCACCATATTTTGGTTTCCAGTATTGTATTTTTTTTATCTCTATATATGAGTCCGTCTTTGCTTCTAACAAAAATCCGGGTCTTATCTCTTTTATTCCTTCAAAACTAGTAAGTTCGCCCGGTATATAATCAAAACTAAAATAATGATGTATTGCTTCAAAGCAAACTTTTCTTTTAAATTCAGGAATTTTTAGCAGAGATTTTATCTCAGAAGCAAACCATATAGAATTTTTAAATACAGTATAAAACAATGGCTTAATGCCAAATCTGTCTCTTATCAAAAAAAGTTGTCTTTTTGTGCTGTCCCATATTGCTATTGCAAACATACCGTTAAGTTCGTTCACAAATTGAATCCCTAATAGTTCATAAAGATAAAGTATTACCTCTGTGTCTGTCTTTGACCTGAACCTGAATTTTTGAGCAAGTAAATATTTTGCTTTTAGTTCCTTAAAATTATAAATCTCTCCATTAAATACCAAAGAAATGGTCTTGTCAGCATTTTGCATTGGCTGACTGGCATTTTTGCTAAGGTCTATAATACTTAGTCGTTGATGAGAAACAGCATAAGGTCCATCAGAAAAACTACCAAAATCATCAGGACCTCTGTGAATCAATGATTTACATAATGATTCTGTTGCTTGCTTATCAGCAATTTTTTTTATGTCTCCGTTTAATACACCAACAAATCCACACATAATAAATGTATATGAATACTTTAGGGGAGTTCTAATAATTACTTTTTATTACAAGTGGCTGCAAAATATC
>CAZOSY010000037.1:0-15778 GCA_964582565.1 uncultured Bacteroidales bacterium
AAATGGAACTTTGTGAACTTTGTGAAGCCCTTGGTGAACTTTGTGGTAAAAAAAAACAAACCCACAAAGGACACAGAGAACCCACAATGAACGCAAAAAAATTTAACCGCTAACCAACAACAGTTTCCTTTAATTCCTTATAATCTGCAATTTATACAATGTTATCAAAAACTCTTTTGGAAATAAAAAATCTGACAACAGAATTTAAAACTAAAAGCACATATATAAAAGCTGTTGACAACATCTCATTTAACTTAAATAAAGCCGAAATACTTGGTATTGTAGGAGAATCCGGCTCCGGAAAATCCGTTACTTCCTTATCTGTTATGCAACTGCTCCCTTTGCCTTATGGAAAAATAACTAATGGACAAATTATTTATCATAAAAATAATGGAGAAAGTGTTGATATTCTTAAAATATCTGAGAAAGAAATGCGAAGATACAGAGGCAAAGAAATGGCAATGATATTTCAGGAACCAATGACTTCTCTTAATCCTGTGTTCACTTGCGGAAATCAAGTTGCTGAGACCATTTTGCTACATCAAAAAATATCTAAAAAACAAGCAAAAGAAAAAACATTATCTTTATTTGAGGAAGTGCAACTACATAATCCCAAGTATATTTTTAAATCATATCCACATCAGTTATCCGGTGGGCAGAAACAAAGGGTAATGATTGCAATGGCAATATCATGTAAACCAAGCATTCTTATAGCTGACGAGCCAACAACAGCACTTGATGTTACGGTGCAAAAAAATATACTTGATTTAATAAAACAATTACAAAAAAAATATGACACAAGCGTTATCTTTATAACACACGATTTAGCCGTTATATCTGAACTTGCTGATTATGTTATTGTTATGTATAAAGGAAAAATTGTTGAAAAAGGAAATACTTATGATATACTTCACAAGCCCAAACATCCTTATACAAAAGGACTCCTTGCATGCAGACCTCCTTTAAACAAACATCTGAAATACTTGCCTACAATAAAGGACTTTATGAATACCGATAATAATGGTGTTGTAACAGAAAAACAAAAATCAATTACTGCTTTTGTGAACAATTTGATAATAACTGACGAACAAAGGAAAAAAGAAACGGAAAACATATATACAAAAAAACCTGTTTTACAAGTAAAAAATCTTAAGACCTTTTTTTCAACTAATAAAAATATTTTTGGTAAAACAACAAATTATATAAAAGCTGTGAACAATGTTAGTTTTAATGTCTATCCGGGTGAGACACTGGGCTTGGTAGGAGAGTCCGGTTGCGGAAAGACAACATTAGGACGAGCATTATTGCAACTTATAAAATCAGGACAAGGACAAGTTATATATAAAGATGCTGACATTACAAAATTGTCTAATAAAGAATTGCGTAAGTTGCGAAAAAATATACAAATTATATTTCAAGACCCTTATTCATCTTTAAATCCTCATTTCACTGCGGGAGAAGCAATTATGGAGCCAATGAAAGTGCATGGAATAATTAAAAATTATAAAGCCCGTAAAAATAAAGCCATTGAACTGCTGAAAGAAGTGGATATGGATGAATCGCATTTTTACCGGTATCCACACGAATTTTCAGGCGGACAGCGACAAAGGATTTGCATTGCACGTGCTTTGTCTTTAAATCCCGAATTTATTGTTTGCGATGAATCTGTATCCGCATTAGATGTTTCTATACAGGCACAAGTTCTTAACCTCTTAAACAAACTAAAAAAAGAGTTTAACTTTACTTATATTTTTATCTCTCACGATTTGTCTGTTGTTAAGTTTATGTCAGACAGAATGCTCGTTATGAAAGATGGTAAGATACAGGAAATAGGCGATGCTGACCAAATATATTCAAATCCTGAAACAGAATATACAAAAAAACTTATTAGTTCAATACCTCGTGAAAATTTTTAGATTTTATACTGGACTCATATATGAAAATAAGATATCTGTTATTTTTTATTAATATCGCTTTTTTGGTTTCTTGTTCAAATAATAATATTAATTCAAAGAACTTTAAACTAAAACAAGGAGATTTACTTTTTCAAGATCTTGACTGCAGACATTTGTGTGATGCTATTGAAAAAGTAACAACTGGCTATAATGAAGCAAATTTTTCACATGTTGGTGTTGTCGCTAAAAATGACAAAAATAAATTTATTGTTATTGAAGCTATTTCAAAAGGTGTAACTTGTACTTCTATTGATACTTTTTTGAATCGTAGTTTTAATTCACAAAACAAACCTAAAGTCGTTGTTGGCAGACTTAAACCCAAATATCAAAAAAGTATTTCATCTGCAATAACAAGAGGTTTCAAACTTAAAGGCAAACCATATGATAATATTTTCAGCATGGATGATAGTGCATATTACTGCTCTGAACTTATTTATAAAATATTTTTAGATAATAAAAATAAACCAATATTCAAATTAAATCCTATGGTTTTTAAAGACCCTGAGACAAATAAAACTTTCCCTGTATGGCAAAATTATTTCAAAAAACTTAAAGTAAATATTCCTGAAAGTAAGTTGGGTATTAATCCCGGTAGTATTTCACGTTCAAAAGCTATTGATATTGTTCATATTTATGGTTATCCTTCTGGATGGAAAATGTAAAAACATAAAGTTTATCCTGTTAAATAATTAAAAATTAACAATTTATTAAATTTTAAATTACATAATGCTCAAAAAATTTAAAATAATATTTTTTATAATTTTTAATTTCATATCATGTTATTTTGTTAAAGCACAGACAGATACAATAGATATTAATGAAGTTGTAATAAGTTCGGACAGAGTTCCTGTTTTATATTCCGAGACAGCAAGAATTGTATCTGTTATCTCAAAAAAAGAAATTGAAAATGCACCTATACAAAGTTTACAGGAATTGCTGGAATATGCTTTAAATGCAGATGTTCGCCAACGTGGAAATCAAGGTGTCCAGGCAGATATTAGTATTCGTGGTGGCTCTTTTGACCAGACACTTATCTTATTAAACGGCGTTGAAATTAATGACCCTCAAACAGGACATCATAACCTTGATATACCAATAGAAATTGATGATATTAAAAGAATTGAAATACTTGAAGGTCCCGGGTCAAGAATATTCGGACCAAATGCTTTTAGCGGTGCTGTTAATATTATAACAGGAAGTGATAAAAATAAAAGTGTAAAACTCTCATTAATGGGAGGAGAACATAATTTTTATAAAGCTTCTCTGTCCGGCTCTTATAAAGTTGGAAAAATGAATAATTATATCTCATTAACAAAAAAAATATCTGACGGATATATTGAAAATACTGATTTTAATATATCAAACCTGTTTTATCAGACCTCTTATTCGCCCAAGCAAGCAAAAATTGA
This sequence comes from uncultured Bacteroidales bacterium, assembly GCA_964582565.1. GTDB lineage: Bacteria > Bacteroidota > Bacteroidia > Bacteroidales > CAZZDX01 > CAZZDX01. The sequence goes on from CAZOSY010000037.1 coordinate 3,365, forward strand.
AAAAATTGATGTTCAGGTAGCATATATGGATAAAGATTTTGGTGCCAACAGTTTTTATACTCCTGTATATCCCAATCAATTTGAACATACAAAAACAACTTTTGCCAATATAAGAGTTTCAACAAAAGGAAAAATTCGCTTTACTCCAAACATTTACTGGCGCCGACATCAGGACCGGTTTGAACTGTTCAGAGATAATCCCCAATCATGGTATGCAGGACACAATTATCATCTGACAGATGTATATGGAACAGATTTTAATGCAAATTTCAGTTCAAAATTTGGTAAAACAGCTTTTGGCTCTGCATACCGCTCAGAAAATATACTAAGCAACACATTAGGAAAACCAATGTATGATACTTTATCTGTCCCGGGCGAGCCAAACGGAAAATTTACACATAAAGCATCAAGAGAAAATATAGGTGTTTTTATTGACCATAGCGTATTTTTAAAAAAAATATCTTTCTCAATGGGATTACTGGCAAATTGGTATCAGGGAACAAATATCAACTGGAACATTTATCCTGGCTTTGATATTAGCTATAAATTAACAAAAAAAATAAAATTGTTTGCATCTGTAAATAAGTCATTAAGATTACCAACTTTTACTGATTTGTATTATAAAGGTCCTTGCAATCTTGGAAATGACAGCTTAAAACCGGAAGAATCCGTGTCGTATGAAACAGGAACCAAATATGTTAACAATTTTTTGTTTGCACATATATCTGTTTTCAGAAGATATGGCAAAAATATTATTGACTGGGTCAAACAACCTGACTCTTCTTTGTTTGAAAGTAAAAATATTACAGAACTTGTTACTAATGGTTTTGAGATTTCAGTTAATATAAATACTAAAAAATTATTTAATAATTCTTTCCCTTTCAAATATATTAATATTAGTTATTCATATACAGACAAAGAAAAACAGAGCAATGTTGATTATATATCAAACTATGCTTTGGATTATTTAAAGCATAAGTTAATATTTGCTACAGAGCACAGAATATATAAAGACATAAGTGCAAGCTGGAGATTTAATTTTCAGGACAGGGCAGGAACATATACTGATTTTATTTTGGATAAAGAAGTAGAATACAAACCTTTTTGTTTGGTTGATACACGTATTTTTTGGAAAAGAAAATATCTTAACATTTACTTGGAAGCTTCAAACTTACTTGATGTTAAATATTATGATATTGGCAATATTGAAATGCCGGGGACATGGATTTGCGGAGGCATAAGTATTAATTTGGATTTTGATAAAACCAAGTGATTGAAAAAATAATAATACCTGTGATTTTTTTCTTTAATAATAGTTTTGTCATATTAGTCAAAAGGCAAATGATATATTTTTTATTGCTTATCAAGGTTCATATTATAATTTTATATTAGCTAAAAACTAATTTAAAATAGTTTTTAGACGAACTGACGGTTTACAGCTAAAAAATGTTGGGCGATTTATCCACTATCTTTTCAAATAGCTATTAAATTATTATTTTGTTCGTTCCTTTCTCAAAAGCACTGTCTGCCCTATATTTTTTTAGATGCTGTTGGTGTTTCATTGTTATTTATTCGCTTTGTATTTCTCTTCAATATAAATTTTGTCATTCAATTTTTTCAAATCTTTCATAAAATCTTTCTTGTTTAAAATAGTAAGTTGATATGTTGCAATTTCTTTAAGTTTTTTATACCGTTCGTATTTATCAATTCCGCTTTTAATCATTTCAGCATTCAATGATTCAAGGTTTGATAATATTGCCAATTCGTTAATGCTTGCAATATCTCTTATATTCATTCCTTTGTCAGCAAATTTAGAATTTGCTTCTCGCCAATCTTTCGCTGTGCAATTGAAAAGAGCCACATTCAACAAGTCTGCTTCTTCGGTATATGCAATCCATTCTCTGTCCTTTTCGTAATTTTTATCAGGTAAAATATAATTCTTTACTGCATCAGTGTGAATATGATAATTTGCTTTACTTAAAATTCGTTTTACATTCCATTCAAGATTATATTGATTACTTTCAACCTCTTTAAACCTTTGGTATTCTTTGATTAAGTAAAGTTTAAAAACAGGACTTATCGCTGCTCCAAATTCAAATGCTATATCTCTATGAGCATACGTTCCTCCATATCTTCCTGATTTTGAAAAAATTCCAATGGCATTTGTTTTTCCACCCATTGTTTTGGACTTAAAACAAACGTTGGCAATCCTGCTGATTTTCTAAAGTGGTCAAATTCGACCACTTTAAAATTCGAATTGTATAACTGTTCCCAAGTTCCTATAAATTCAATGGTTCCCCTATTTCTAATCCAGTTTTTTATAATATCAGCAGCTCTGTTATCGCCTTTTTTAGATTTTGCCATATCTGTCAGGCAAATGTAATCTTCCTTATTTTGTTGGATTATAGAAACAAAGGTTTTATCAACTTCAATTTTCTTAATTTTACTCATATATTTATATTTTCTATGAGCAAATTTAATGTTTTATATTTAATTTTATCCCTTTTTATTTAGAATAGGTGGTAGATTTTATTTATAATTAACAAATTTTGTCTGTTTTTGCACGGTTTCTTACAATGAACGTCAACGGCAGTTTATCTAAAAACCTGAATTTTTATTTTTTTTTCAAAAAAAGTAATTAGTTAAATATCTGCTTTACAGTATTTTACATTTTTCTATATCAGCAAAACAACTAATCTGAAATAGTTTTTAGACATTCTGACGGTGAGTATAAGATTAGTGCGGGATTTAAAAGCGTTTCACTCTGCCTACACAATAGTTTATTAAGAGCGAAAGTGTTCATATTTACTACTATCTCGGTTATTATTTTTATACATTGTTATGGTGTGTTATTTGTTCTATATCAGTCCATTACACTACTTTTCTGTAAGTTTTCGATATGCATTTTTATACCAATCTGCTTTACTAATTGTAAACTCGTATTCAGTCGTTGGTGTGTCAATCTCAACTATCTTAAATTTTACAGTACCACCTTTCATAAAAATATTATGTACTTTTCGTGAAGTCGTTTTGTCAAAACTAAGTCTATCCGAATAATTTGTTGCTCTTAATTTCAGACGGTTTCCATCTTTGTCTTGAATTAAAACTCTATAACTTTTAGAAGAATATGCTTTAACAGGATTATTTCCAGCATACTTATACAATTGAATTGAAATTTTATAGGAACCTGAAATCAAAAAATCAACATTTAATCTTGAATTTTGGGTTGCAGTATTACTAAATGTTCCTTTTATTGAAGAAGTGTTTGTTATGTAACCTTGTTTAGTGGGCTCTCCAAATTCATCAACATAATGACGAACACTCCACATTCCTGTGTTATTTATATTTGCCAATCGAATTCGTTCTTTTTCTTCTGCTTCTTTTTTCTTTTTTTCTACCAACTCTTCTTTCTCAATTTTTTTCAATAAATTTTTGAATTCAGAATTTTTCGGTGATTCAGGATGTTTTTCATACAACATATTAATATTTTGTCGAGCAATTGTATATTTTTTTTCTGCATATGACTTTTCAACTTCTGCAATTATTTTTTCAGCACCATATTTACATTCATCTAATTCCATTAATAGTCGCTCATTTTCTTTTAGAAGTTCATTTTTCTCATTTTGCAATTTGTCAAAATCTTCTTGTGGTATTCCACAACTTGATACAATTGTCATTAAGAAAATGCTGTAAATGATTGTTTTTAATTTCATTGTATATGTTTTTAGTTTAGTTATATCACTTTTCATATTGTAATTCTCTCTTTGGTTGTTTTATTTAATACACCCTAACGGTTTGTATAAAAATAGTGGCGGATTTAAGACCACAATTTTTTCAATTTAGACCAAAGGTTGTTACTTGTACTATCTCTCTGTTTATCAACATCTCCGCCATTATTTTTATACTTTGTTGGCAACAGTATTTTATTCTAAATCTAGAGGAAAATAGTCTTTCGATATTCCTTCTCCATGATGCAATTCCCTGTTTTTTCTTATTTCCATAAATTCTTTTAACCCAGGATAGGGATATTCTGTTCTTTCATTTTCTTTATATTCTAATCTAATTGTCGTCCAAGTCATATCCATTGATGGGCCCGTTTCAATTAATAATACGCCCTCGTTTAGACGAAAATTTTGAAGTAAATCTGCTCTAACATTATCAAATAAATAATTCATTGCTCTTGTCAATTCACAAGCTAAATCAAGAACTAAGCTAATATGATAATCATATTTCTCAGATAATCTTTCATATCTCTCTGTATCCCATTCGCTAATTTTATAAAACTTTTTTGTCCAAATACCATTATTGCCAACTTTTTCGGCGTGTTCGTCAAAGACCTTAAGATAGTCATTTAATACATTTTTTAAGTTATGAATACTTGCTTCTAGTTTAGGATATCTCCTCGGCCATACTCTGTATAAAATATATTCAACTAAAGTTTTTAAATTATCATACTGCACTTTATACATGTGAGCATGTCCTCCACCAAATAAAAATGAGGTCCAACCTTTCCAATTTTCAACATTTGCTAATTCAATTATTTTATCAAGATAGGTTGAATAAATTTCATCATCTCGTTGTTTTTGAGAGTCTATTTTTAGTGATGATTTAATCCAATTTTCATGTGTCTGTTTAAATTTTTTTAATTTTTCAATAGTGTAGAAATTAGGTTGATCGTCTATCAACTTATGGTGAATGCTACATAATAAAATTAGATTATCGTATTTATCCCTTTGTTCAGGTGTCAAATCTGAATCACCTCGTGGACCGTCTTTCTTTTGGGCGACAATATGGGCTTCTTCTCCAATAATTGATGAATCATCAGTTTCTGTTTCATCCATTACAAGTTCCTTTTTACAATCAGGGAATGCACACATATTACCTGACCTTCCCCAAAGCATTTTATGTGTTTTAATCCTTATGCTCATATTTTTGCAGTTCTATTTCTTAATATTGTTGCCAACTCTGATATACATGGAACGTAATTATTTAAAAGTTCCTTTTATACCTACCTAAATTTGATATAAAGCAGAGGTTTTTAAAAAAGTTTATTCCTCTTTACCCCTTAGTATATATTAATTATCCAACGGGGTGATTTTTTTGGTATCTACAAAAATACAAATTATTTTTAACAAATAAACAAAAAAATTGATATGTTTGTTATGATGTTGTTCTAACGGTTGCGGCTATGTGCTGTAAGGGATTACAGCCGAAAAACCTTGTGTCCATAAGACACAAGGTTTTGAGCGGTTCAGAATGCTTGAAATACCACTAAAATGCTTATGATATATCGCCTTTGTTAGTGTTTCGTGCTTTTTATTTTTTCAGTATCTTCTTTAAAACAGTATCTTTATCCAACTTCTTGGTACAGAAAAACCAATCTTTACATTCTAAGCCTTCTTCTTTCCCTTGCATTCTGTCTTTTGCCGTACCGCAAGAACCAGCAGGCGAAATTATTACATCATTACCTGGTCTCCAGTCAGCAGGTGTAGCAATTTTAAATTCATCGGCAGTCTGTAATGCTAAAATAACACGATATAATTCGTCAAAATTACGTCCAAGGCTTAATGGATAATAAATTATTGTCCTAATGATACCTTGTGGGTCAATAACAAATACAGCACGAACAGCTTTTGTATTGCTCTCTCCTGGCATTATCATGCCATATTTTTTTGCAACATCCATTGTTATGTCCTCAATCAAAGGGAATTTGACCTCAACATTTTTCATTCCTTTATATTCAATCTTTTCTTTAATTGTTCGGAGCCAAGCAATATGACTGTACAATCCGTCAATTGAAAGTCCTACAAGTTTACAATTTGCTTGATTAAACTGTTTTTCTAATGTAGCGAAAGTCATAAACTCTGATGTACAAACAGGTGTAAAGTCGGCAGGGTGACTAAAAAGAATTACCCAACTACCTTTGTAGTCAGCAGGAAAATTTATTTCACCTTGGGTTGTTACTGCTTTAAATTCTGGTGCATTTTCGCCTATGCGAGGCATTGAAATTACATTTTCTTCCATGATTTTTAATTTTAAGGTGGGTTCTAAAAATTTAATTTTTTTACTTTTGACTAAAGAAAATTGCAGAACCCGCCTGTCTGCCGTGCCAACGGCACAGGTAGATTAATCAATTTTCATAAATCTTGACAAAGATATAATAATTTTTTTTAATATAACATAAAAAAATTAATTTTTTATCATTTTTTTTTATCTATCTATCAGCTATTTAACGGATAATGTATTTAACCGAACAACTTGCTCGTATCGGAATAAATTATACTTCAAATTTATCAAACCTATAATACTGCTCTAACAATACCAACAGAACGTACTATTAATCCATTCATGCTTTGTTCCATAAAACCAAATACATGCTCAACTCTTGCTCTTGTTTTTGATTTTTCTCTATTGCTTGTTTTTTGTTAATCTGTCAATGGTTTGTAGCGGATTTCCTTAGTTTAATGTTTATTTGTAAAATTAATTACAATTTATTTTCATTGTTAAACATTTTGCCGCTATATGCTATAGGTGATGTTGTGTATTCGTGCTTTCTATTCAATTATTATTATTTTACTTATTACATTTTTTTCTGTTCTTATTTGTAGAACATAGTTCCCCCTTGTCAAACATTTTATATCAAATTCTTTCTGATTAGGATTTAAACTTTTGACAAGGTTACCCTTCATATCATTGATGAAAATTTCTATTATTTTTAAGTTGCCCTGATATTCAATGTATAATTTATCATTTGTTGGATTTGGAAAAATTTCAATTTTTTGATTCTGATAATGTTGGTCAATACTTGTTTCACAGAAATTAAACGTATCTAAGTCAGCTTGAAATATGGTGTCAATTCCAGTTCCTAATGAGTCATATGTGATAATATTAGTTGCTACAGATAAATTACAGATTGTAGTATCAAATGGATTAATTAATATTTGGTCATATTCAGAACAACCTACTTGTGGCCATGCTCCAGTAATGTCATAAAATAATTCAACCATCATGGATTCATTTGTTATATAGAATTCATAAAATTGAAGATCAGGGCAAGTGTTCTCAAATCCTATTGTAAATGAAGCAACTTGATCTATTATCAGAGTTTCGGATACTACTTGAGCACTTACATCACTTCCAATAAATACTTGTCCATTTAAAGAAGTAGTTATAAGTGTTAGTAAAACAATTATAATATTAATTTTCATATTTTTTTTCTTTAAGCATGATGCACAACTATGATATACATGGAACGTAATTATTCAAAAGTTCCTTTTATACCACCCTAAATACTTGTCCATTTAAAGAAGTAGTTATAAGTGTTAGTAAAACAATTATAATATTAATTTTCATATTTTTTTTCTTTAAGCATGATGCACAACTATGATATACATGGAACGTAATTATTCAAAAGTTCCTTTTATACCACCCTAAATTTGATATAAAGCAGAGATTTTTAAAAAATTTTATTCCTCTTTACCCCGTAGGATATATTAATTATCCAACGGGGTGAATTTTTTTTATATCTGCAAATATACAAATTATTTTTAATAAATAAACAAAAAAAATGATATGTTTGTTATGATGTTGTTCTAACGATTAGGGTATGAAAAGTAGGCGATTTTAAAGCACAAAACTTTCAAGTTACAAGAAAGTTGAAATGGGCAATAATCCTTGATATTACTACTAAATCGCCTATTTTTTTATATGCATTGTTATGGGCTGGGTTTAATCCTTAATAAATTTTAACACTTTAAATTGGTTAACAGTTTTAATTTTTACATAATAAAAACCCCTTTGCAAATTATTTACATAAATAAAACTATTAATTATTTTACCTTCACTTATTAGTTCTCCAATGGAATTATAAATTGAATAGTTAGTTAATTTATTTTTGGAATTAACAAATAATTTTTCATTGGCAGGATTGGGATAAATGCTAATTGAATTATCCATATTATTTAATTCATTTATTCCTGTCTGATAAACTAAAACCATTTTATCAATTATTAATTCACTACCTATTTGATTAGGAATAGCATAAGCTACATTATCTGGGCATTGGTTAAATCCAGTTGTGCTAGAAGAAATATTAAGGAATAATGAGTCTGGTTGGTCAGAATTCCAATAGGTAATAGGAATTTCTGCATAGGTATATACTGTAACAGCATTACCAAAAAAACGAAAAGCTCCTTCCCCGATACCACCAAGAGCAGAATTCTCGAACTTAATATAAATAAGTCCTGTATCAACTACAGTTGTTGGGTAAGCACCAGGTGTATATTTATAATAAAATGTAAGCTTTTCCGGCTTACTTGTAAATGGCATACCGTCATTTGGTCCAGAATCTGTGAAATTTCCTAATGTTATTTGAGCAGTTGTATCAATCAATGGGAATCCAAAGGGTGTGGCATCCACTTCCCCGGATACTAACCTAAGAGCATATGTTCCGTCATAAGCATCAGTAGTTCTAAGTATTCCATAATTTGGATAATCTTGAGTTATCATATTTAACGAATACCACTCATCATCTAATTCAAGTGTGTCGGTTCCTGACCAGTTTTCAAAACTGCTATTAGGAATTTGTTGTTGTCCAAATAGATTCAAGCTAATAATGATTATTGTAAAAGTTAAAATTTTTTTCATTTCTATTATTTTAAAATTTTTCCTACTCATAAGGTTTTTCGGTTTCACCCCGTTTTTTTAAGTGGTTTCTGGACTCCACTTTTGTTTTTTTGTTACATTGTGTGGTCAGACCTTGTTTTGACTGTTATAATATTTTCTTAACTTGCACATAACGTAATAGTGTTTTAAGTGAAAACTTGTGCTGAATTTATTTCAGTATTCAAAAATACGTAAAAAAATTGACATAAAGTAAATAATTTTTTTTTTTGATTAAAAGCAAAAAACTGAATACTGAAACAAGCACTGAAATGATATTGAAACAACCCTGAAACAAGTTCAGAGTGACGTTGTTCAGGATGACGTTGTTCAGCACAGGTTTTTGAGAGGATACATTTTTCTATCTATCTATTAGCTATTTAACGGATAATATATTTAATTGAACAACTTGCCCGTATCGGAATAAATTATACGTCAAATTTATCAGACCTGTAATACTTGTTGCTCTAACAATACCAACAGAACGTACCATTAATCCATTCATGCTTTGTTCTATAAAACCATGCGCCTTAGGCGGATGACAATGGTTTTTTAGTAAGTATTGATTTTTCTTTTAAAACTTATAAAATTGCCTTCTCCTATATCATATTTTTCGCAAAATCCGGCATTTACTTCTAAAACATACATAGCATCTTTAAACGAAGGCACAAGTCGTTTACTATATGGCTCTGCAAATTTTTGTATTGTTACAATCTGTTTGTCTTCATTTATAAATATTATATCAAGAGAAATTATTGTATTTTTCATCCAAAAAGATTGTTTTTCGCAATCATCAAAAATAAATAACATACCAGCAGAATCAGGCATATAACTTCTGTACATTAATCCTTGCATCCTTTTTTGAACGTTATCTGCTATCTCAATGTCAATTTTTTTTATTTTGTTTTTATCTTTTTCTTTTAAAAACAATAATTCTCCCTGTTTTTTAAATTGTGGTTCAGAAGTGCTTATATCAGATGAAGTATTATATGTTTCCTGCAATTTTTTACTTGTTTTATTATTACTTTTATTAAAAAATAATAGATAAACAACTATAATAATGACTATTATTATGAGATACCAATAAATTTTTTTATTAGGCAACTTTCTGATTGGTTTTTTTGTCTGTCTAATCATTTATGTTTAATTTTTTAATATGTTCAGGTCCATTCTTATCTTAGAAGCTAAAATATCAATACCAATACTATTTTCTCCACCTTGTGGTATTATAATGTCAGCATATCTTTTTGTGGGTTCAATAAATTGCAGATACATAGGTTTAACAAAATTTTCATAATGTTTTAAGACCTGTTCATAAGAACGACCTCTTTCTTTTATATCTCTTCTTATCACACGCATTAACCGGTCATCAGAATCAGCATCAACAAAAATTTTTATATCAAATTTTTTTCTTAACTCATAATTTGATAAAATCAATATTCCTTCAACAATAATTATTTTTTTTGGCTCAACTTTTATGGTCTCTTTTGCACGGGAGCAAGCCAGATAAGAATAAACAGGCATTTGAACAGGTCTGTTTTTTTTAAGCATTTCAATATGTTTGGTCAGCAAATCAAACTCTATTGAAGAAGGATGGTCAAAATTTATTTTAGCCCTTTCTTCCGGTGAAAGGGTTCCGTTATCTTTATAATAAGAATCCTGCGGTATAACTGCAACGGAATTTTTAGGAAGATTCTCTGTGATTTTTTTTACAACTGTTGATTTTCCTGAACCCGAACCACCTGCAATACCAATTATTAACATATATATTGAATTTTTAAATAAATATTATTTTATAAAAATTAATTTCAAAATTATAAAATAAAATAATAATAAAGATAAAAATATAAATTTTATATTTATTTTTGTTTTATAATTATTTAATATTAACTAAAAAAATATTATTATGAAAAAATTAAATTTTTTGTTTATTGTAATCTTTATACTGTGTTCAGTGTTAAGCATTTCAAATTCCAAAGCTCAGGCACCTAACTGGGAATGGGCTAAACAAGCTGGCAATGCCAGCACAGATAGGGTAGAAAGCATTGCCTCTGATGCATCAGGGAATGTATATATTACAGGATTTTTTAATAGTTCAACTATTACATTCGGCTCAACTACTCTAACAAACAATGGTAATAAAGATATTTTTCTTGTAAAATACAGCCCTAGTGGTAGTGTGCTATGGGCAAAAAGCGCTGGTGGAAATGAATATGAAACAGGTATGGGTGTTACTACTGACAGGTCTGAAAATGTATATATTACAGGAAATTTTAATAGTTCGACTATTATTTTTGATACAATTACTTTAACAAGTAATGGCGAGAGTGATATTTTCCTTGCAAAGTATAACTCGGATGGTGATATATTATGGGCTGAAAATGCCGGCGGCACAAGTTATGAAACAGGTTATAGTGTTACTACTGATGCTTCTGAAAATGTATATGTTACAGGATATTTTTATAGCTCAACTCTTACTATAGGTTCAACTACTCTGATAAATAATGGTGAATATGATGTTCTTGTTATAAAATGTGATTTGAACGGAACTTTTTTATGGGCTAAAAGTGCTGGCGGTACTGATTATGAATCAGGAATCAGTGCTGCTACTGATGCCTCGGAAAATGTATATGTTGCAGGAAGATTTATAAGCTCATCTATTACATTTGGAACAACAACTTTAACAAATAATGGTGATAATGATATTTTTCTTGTAAAATATAACCCGGATGGTAATGTATTATGGGCTAAAAGCGCTGGTGGAAATGAATATGAAACAAGTATGGGTGTTGCTACTGATATATCGCAAAATGTATATATGACAGGATGGTTTAACGGAGATTCAATAACATTTGAATCATCTACAATTACAAATACCGGTGGCTCTGATATATTTCTTGTAAAATATGACCCAACAGGCAGTGTTTTATGGGCTAAAGATGCCGGTGGTAGTTCTTCGGATGTGGGATATGGTCTTGCTGTTGATATAGATAAAAATGTATATGTAACAGGACATTTTACCAGCACAACCCTTGATTTTGACACTGTTAGTGTAACAAATACAACCACTAGCATATATGATGATATGTTTCTTGTAAAATATGACTCAACAGGCAATGCTCTATGGGCAAAAGCTGCTGGTGGCACTGATAATGACTGGTCTTTTGGTGTTACGTTAGATGCATCTAAAAATGTATATATAGCAGGAATGTTTAGAAGTCCAACTGTTACATTTGGCTCTGCAATTTTAACAAATAACGGCCAAAGTGATGCTTTTCTTGTAAAACTTAGTGATATTACAGTAAATATAAATGAAAACAACTTTGATAATGAAATTAAATTGTATCCAAATCCAACTAACAGTTTTGTTAACCTGAAAATACAAAATAAAGAAAGCGAAAAACTATTAGTAGAAATTACAAATATTAATGGTCAGCTTATATATAAAAAACAATATAATAAGACCGCAAATTCAACAATAAAGATTGATTTATCTTCTTATCCGAAAGGTATTTATCTTATAAAAATAAGAACTGATAAGTTTGTGAAAGTAAGTAAGTTAGTATTACAATAGTAGTGTTATGTTAATAATAAAACTTTGTATAAAGCCAAACTCTGACAGTTCGGCAATTGCCGAATCTGTCAGGTTTTATGTCTGTGATATTTAGACATTCCTAACAGTGTTAATCCGCCTTAGGCGGAACGACATTTTATAGTTACCACAACAGTAGGTAAATTTAAAATATCTTATTT
>CAZOSY010000038.1:0-15700 GCA_964582565.1 uncultured Bacteroidales bacterium
TTAAAACTCTATTTCAAGATTTAATTTATCCTTTAATTTTTTTATATCAGGATTTTTTTTTGCCATTCTTTTATATTTATCAATAGGACTATATGGCATTGCCTCTCCTTTACTCTCTGTTATAACAGTTTGCATTTGAATTTTATAATTATTTAATTTCTCCCTGATAAATCCTAATAAATTTGTTTTTTTTGAGTTTATTTCTTCTTCCTGTACTCTATTGCTAATCGCCAACTCTATTAAATAATCCTCCTTTAATATGGGCTTTTGTTGGGCCAATATGCTAAAAAAATTAGGAAACTCTTTAGATATAGATTCTGCATATTTATTCCATACTGTCTCTAATTCATCTTGAGAAAAATCATCACAAACTTTGTTAGTATTATCTTCTTCAACCTTATTTTTATTATGAATATAATCACTCATCTCTTCTCTAATAGATAATGTTTTAGATTCTTTTTTATAAGGGGCAATTTTTGATGTATCTGCTTTATCAGAAACATTTGTCTCGGTTTGTTTTAAAACTGTTTCTTCTTTCTTATGATATGGTTTAACAACATCTTCTTTGATTTCTTCTTTCTTTTTTAGAGAAGGAATAATATATTGTTCAGATTGCAAAGAATCTTTGTCAGATAAAACAGAACTTATTTGCATTAATGACAGTTCTAATAGCAAACGTTTATTATTACTGGTGTTATAATTAATATCACATTTATTATTAATATCAAGAGCTTTAAGAAGAAAATCCTGTGAGCATTCCGAAGATTGCTCCTTATATCTATTCCTTATATTTTTACCTGCTTCAAGCAACCTGATAGTAGAAACGTCTTTACATACTAATAAATTACGCAAATGTTCACCAAAGCCATTTATAAAATGATGCTCGTCAAAACCATTATCAATAATTTCATTAATTAAAAGTAATGTTGAAGGAATATCGCATTTAAGAATAGAATCGGTTATTTTAAAATAATAATCATAATCAAGGATATTAAGATTTTCAATAACATCTTTATATGTTATGTCATTACCTTTAAAACTTACAATCTGGTCAAATATTGAAAGAGCATCCCGCAAAGAACCATCAGCTTTTTGTGCTATAATATGAAGCGCATCTGATACTACTGTTATCTTTTCGTTTTTTGATACAAATTCCAAATGTTTAGCTATATCTTCAATGCTTATTCTACGAAAATTATAAATCTGACATCTGGATAATATTGTAGGTATAATCTTATTTCTTTCTGTAGTTGCAAGAATAAATTTAGCATAAGATGGTGGTTCTTCAAGTGTTTTAAGAAAAGCATTAAACGCTTGCGGTGAAAGCATATGAACTTCATCAATGATATAAATTTTATATTTACCAACCTGAGGCGGTATCCTTACCTGTTCTATTAAATTTCTTATACCATCAACAGTATTATTTGAAGCAGCATCTAACTCATGTATGTTAAATGAGGTAGAATTATTAAAAGAAATACAGGACTCACATTTATTACATGGCTCTATATTATCTGTAATATGCTCGCAATTTATCGTCTTTGCCAATATCCTTGCACAAGTTGTCTTGCCAATACCTCTGGGTCCACAAAATAAAAAAGACTGGGCAAGATGATTATTTTTTATAGCGTTTTTTAACGTTCTTATAATAGATTTTTGTCCAACAACTTCATCAAAAACTTTAGGCCTGTATTTTCTGGCAGAAACAACAAAATTTTCCATCTTAATAATATCAATTTTAAAATTAATAAAAAAGGAGATAAAAAATTACCTCCTTTTTAAAAATATACAGATATTTCTTTATTGAACAATAATCTTTTCTATTCTTATATTATCACCATCAACAAGTTTTAGATAATATATTCCTTTAGAAAAATCAGATATATTTATTTGTTTATTATATTTCCCTGAAATATTTTTTAATTTCTTTTTAAACACAACCTGTTTCTTTATACTAAATATAACTAAATCAAAAGTATTATTTGTTAATCCGTTTATTGAAACATGAAATGTCCCATTATTAGGGTTGGGAAATACATTAATATCTATATTATTATTGTTAACCATATCTTCAATACCTGAACAATCTTCAACTGTAACATTAACAGAATCTGTATTCTGACATCCTTTAACATCTGTAACAATAACAGAATAATTTCTTAGCCCTAAGCCAACAGATGATCCAATAACTGTATATACTGAATCTGTTAATCCATCCATCCATAAGTAAGAACATCCCGAGCATGTTGCATCTAATATTATAGAATCAGTATGATAAATATCAGCAACAAAGCAAATACTTGTATCCGGACCTAAATCAACAACTGGCAATGAATAGACTGTTACTATTATATCGTCTGCATCTGTACATCCATATTCATCAGTTGCTGTTACTGTATATGTTGAATCACTCAGCGGACATACTGTTACCGAAACATTGTCTTCCCCTGTACTCCACGAATAAGTTTCTCCGCCGGATGCAACTAATCCTACACAATTTCCATAACAAACAGATGTATCTACACCCGCATAAGCTACAGGCAAAGGATTAACAACAACAGTAACAGAATCAACGGTATGACAACCATAACTATTAGTAGCAGTAACAAAAATATCTTCCGAACCCACACCAATATCTGAGCCAAGAACTGTTAATACTGAATCTGTTGTCCCACCTGACCATAGATAAGTACATCCTGAACATGTTGCATCTAATGTTATGGAATCATAAAGACAAAGATTAATTGTATCCGGTCCTAAATCAATAATTGGTGAAGGATTTACAGTTACTATTACATCGTCTGCATCTGAACATCCATATTCATCAGTTGCTGTTACTGTATATGTTGTTGTTACTGTTGGACATACTGTTACTGAATCTGTTATTTCGCTTGTACTCCATAAATAACTTCCTCCAGGTCCTGCACCTGTTGCAATTAATTCTATACACTCATTATCACATGTAAATGTATCTGCACCTACATAAGCTACAGGCAAAGGATGAACAGTAATAGTAACAGTATCAATAGCATTACAAACATAACTGTTGGTAACAGTAACAGAAATATCTGCTGAACCTACACCAATAACTGAACCAAGGACTGTCAGTGTTGAGTCAATTGTAAAATCTGACCATAAATAAGTACATCCGGAATCTGCAGCATTTAATGTTACAGAATCATAAAGACAAAGATTTATACTATCCGGTCCTAAATCAACAAAAGGTGAAGGGTTTACTGTTACTACTGCGCTATCTATATCTGAGCATCCACCACCCGATTCTGTTACTGTTAATATATAAGTTGTGGTTACTATTGGACACACCATTACTGATTGTGTTATAATTCCTGCTGTATCCCATTCGTAAATATAAGGTGAGGAGCCACCTGATACCCCAGCTGTTAAATTTACACATTCTCCTTCACAAATAGTTGTATCTGATGGACTTATAGTTACTGTTGGTGATGAAATAACAGTAATATTAACTGTATCAATATCCTGACAGATAAAATTGGTAACAGTAACAGAATAATCTACTGAACCCAGACCTGCATCTGAACCTACAATTGTTAATGTGGGATAGGTTGAATCATTTGACCATAAGTATGTATATCCAGGTCCTGTTGCATCTAATATCGTAGAATCATTAAAACAAAGATCTCTGTCTAATCCTAAATCCACAACCGGAAAAGGAATAATATTAACATCTGTCACAGCAGTATCTATACACAACAGATTAAAACTGATTGCAATTAAAGTATCAGTTACTGTATCAGTTGGGAAAACTTTAATACTTGTTGCTACAATACTGTCACTCGCCGGATTCCATATATAAGTTACTCCTGGTTCTATAGTGCCAACAGACAATGTTACGCTATCACCTTCACAAATAGATGTATCTAAAGGAGTTATTGATGCTATTGGAGGATCTGCCACTGTTACATCTACACTATCAATATCAAAGCAATTAGTAGGAAAATTTGTATCTGTAACAGTTAATCTATATGTTGCAGAAATAGAAGGAGAAACAGTAGGATTGGCAATATTAGGGTCATCCAGACCATCTGTCGGTGCCCAGTCATATAAACATCCTGGTGTGCTTGTGCCTCCTATCATTACAGATTCTCCACAACCAAGATTTTTATTAGGTCCTGCATCAGCAGTAGGAGTTGGATTAACAGTTAAAACAACTGTATCGGAATTTGACAAACCAAACTGATTTTCTACTGTTACAGCATAAGTGCCTGAAGAGTCAACTGTTATTGTTTGAGAAACAGATATAGTATCTGTTGATGGCAGATATCTCCAAACGTATGTATAAATTCCTGTTCCTGCATCAAAGGTAATGCTGTCTCCGCTACAAATGCTTGTATCCGGGCCTAAATCAATAACAGGAGGATATGCAATTGCAACATTATCCAAATCAACATAAAATCCGTTAGTATCATTGGTCTCTGTGGAAGAAAGAAATTTTATAAATACAGTATCTACTGTATAAGAATCCAAAGGAATTTCTATAGATGCCATTTCTGTATTAGGGATATGATTTAATGAATCTATGGTATATAAATTATTATAAGTTGTTCCACAATTATTAGTTATCATTACATGAATTGAATCAGTAGAAGATATAAACATTGTATCATAAGGGGCAAAAGCTTCAACAATTCTGTAATAAAATATAAGTTTACTGTTTGCTGTTATTGGTCCTATTTTAGGAGTGATAGCATAAGCAGATTGTTCTAAAGAATCCAGAACATTACATAATACATTAGAAATGTTACCATGATTTAAAATTGAATCTACATGCATATCTGTATTCCAGTCGTCAGGGACTAACAGAGATGACTCAAAATCTTCGAAATAAGGTAAAGCATTTGGAAAAGTTACCATAAACTGATTTACCAAAGTATCATTGTCATTATAAACAATGTCTGTTGATAAAGATGTATATGCTTTTGTCTGATAATATCCTGTAGCCATTGTATTAACATTTCCTACAAAAAGAGTATCAAATTCGTTCATACTCAAATCAGTAAATAATGTATCACTTACAATAGAATCTCCTGATGGTGTGGTAACAACAACAGTAACAGGAACAGTATCCTGATTTACAGTTCCAAAATTAGTTATAACAACTATTACAGAATCGTCAGATGCACCACATAAAGCATTTTTAGGATTCAAAACAGAGGTAATTCCTACATCATTATTTGTTGGTTCAAATAAATTAATATTATCAACAAAGACCTGGTCATCTTCATATCTGCATGATGATTGTAATGTTAATTTAAAATTTGTTCCTGCATAAGATGATAAATCAAATATTCTTTTAACATAAGTATCTGAATTTTTTGTTAAAGGGTTAAAATCAGTAATACCATTAATATCACTTACCTGAACAGTATCATTTATCAATACCCTGAACCAGTTGTATTTATCCCCAAAACTATAATATTGTTTTAAGTCAAAATTAAGTGTTAAATTGCTAAGTGCTAAAGCATCAACATTACAGGTAATAGCAGAAGCATGATGTAAAGTGTCGTCAACCCAAGCATTTGTAGAGTCAGTATCTGTTGGACCTCCTGTCCACCCGCTACCGGAAACAGAGCCATTTAAAGATAATTTCCAAAAATTTTGGTAACCCATATTAGGAATAACTTCTATATCAGATTCATTGTTGTTCTGCAACCGAAAATATACTGTGCTTCCTGTCTCAAAATCTTCAGTAAATGGGAACCCGGATATATCACCGTAGCTATAAATCTCTGTATAAATTGTATCGTTTGAAGTATTTTCATCTCCACTCAATACTGTAGCTGCACCGCCTTTATAAAGATCAGGAGTAGAGAAATCAAATGTGCCTGAAAAGGTATATATTATTGTATCTCCAACATTTAAAACAGGAATTTGTTCAGGACCAATTAATGTTCCGTTAAATATATAACCAATAGGGATATTATTTAATATCTGTGTGCCAATATTAGTTACTCTAACAGAGACAGATTCGGTAGATGTTAATCCACAACCGCTATTAGGTGCTATCCATTCAAAAATTGCTACATCTATAATACAAGTGCTATCAGTAAGACCTGGTGAAGCCCAGATAGTATCGCCATTAGCAATAGTATCAACATAAACAGTAGAATAAGTCCAGTTTGCGCCATCACTATTATCAGAATTATAGTCGCAAAGAACCAGAGAAGGTCCATTTCCATCAGGTTCTGTTGGCCAAGGAGAACTGTCATCATATTCAAGTGAATCAATAGTTGTTCCAATTGTGTTTTTAAGCCATACAGAAGTACTAGTATTACTTATGCCAAGTGTTGGGCCTTGCAAAGCTGAAAAACCATAGAAGTTTTTAAATGCAACAGAATCAATAGATACCACTAAATAATTATAAGGATTAATACTTACCCCTGCGGCAAATGTATCTGTTGTTGTTGAATAACATAAAACAAAACCTTGTAAATCAACAACAGATGCACTATTATTGTATAACTCTATAAACTCAAGAGAGTCGGTGCCACCCTCCGGTGGATTATACATAATTTCTGTAATAACGATATTCTGCCCTATTACATTAAAACTAAATATAATAGCAAATAAAATGATTAAACTTTTTAAAAATAGTCCTGTTTTTTTCATAATAATAAATTTTAAGTTTTTATTTATTTTTATCTCTGTAAAAAAATTAGTAATTGCAAATATAATATATTTTATTATAAAAAGATTATTTTTGTAAAAAAAAAATTTATTTTTATCCATTTGTAACTATACTGAAACGAGTTCAGCACAGGTTTCGCCCCGTAGGTAATTTTATCCTGTTGGATATTATCCTACGGGGTTTATCGGGATACTTATCAGAACTGATAATATTTTTTAATGTAATTTTGTAAACATGATTTTTACCGATACACATACGCATCTTTATCTTAGTGATTTTGATAATGACAGAAAACAAATAATAGAAAATGCCATAAAAAAAGGTGTTAAATATATGTTTTTTCCTAATATTGATAGTGCTTCTATTAAAAGTATGCTTAATATATGCAAAGATTTTCCTGAAAATTGTTTTTCAATGATTGGGTTACATCCTTCTTGTGTTAAAGAAAATTTTAAAGAAGAATTAAAAAATATTGATAATCTGCTAAAAGAAAAAACACACAATTTTTTCGCAATAGGAGAAATAGGTATAGATTTATATTGGGAAAAATCTTTTGCTAAATTGCAGGAGATAGCTTTTAAACGCCAAATAGATTTAGCATTAAAATATAAATTACCAATTGTTATTCATTCACGTAATTCTTTTGATAAAATATTTAAAATAATAGATGATTTTAAAAATTCTAATTTAAAAGGTATTTTTCATTGTTTTACAGGAACAATAGCACAGGCAAATAAAGTAATAAATTTAGGATTTAAATTAGGTATAGGAGGAATAATTACTTTTAAAAATTCTGATTTGGATAATACTATCAGATATGTTGATTTAAAAAATATAGTTCTTGAAACAGATTCCCCTTATTTAGCACCTGTGCCTTATAGGGGAAAAAGAAATGAAAGTTCTTACTTATACTATATTGCAAAAAAAATTGCAGAAATAAAAAATATATCTATTGAAAAAGTTGCAGAAATAACAACAAACAATGCTAATGAAGTTTTTAAATTTATCTGATGTTATTTACTGTGTCTTGTTCTAAAAAAAGTTTACAAGGGTAAAAGATACCTATCCACTGTTTTATCCTCTTTATCATAATGCTTTATAAATCACCACAAATGCGAGAATTATAACAAATACAGAGAGACCGATTTTTAACCACTTGGGTTTTGTTCCTAACGATACTTTACTTCCGAGCCTTGCACCAATCATTGAACCTATAAGGATAAATAATGCTGGCATCCAGATTATATTTCCACGATGCCAGTAAATAGGTATAGCAGCAATAGCAGTAAAAATTGTTACGAACAATGAGGTGGCAACTGCTTTATGAATATTTAATTTCATTGTCTTTAAAAAAGATGGGAAGAGAGAACCACCACTACCACCACGCATACCGGTTATAAAATTTAAAAGAAATGAACCAACAACAATAATGCTTGGATACGGCTTTATTTTTTGATAAAATTTTGGTATTATCCTGTCAAGATAAATTCCAAAAATCGTTAAAATAGAGATAGTAACAAAAAGAACAGCTAAACACAGAGCTGAAATCAAACCTACCAAAAATGCGCCAGTTATTGACCCCAGGATGCCACCGATTATAACATACGAAGCAATTTTTTTATCTATATTTTTTCTTTGGCTTATTGCTCCTACTATTGAAGAAAAGGGGATAACCAATATATTGATTCCAAAGGCACTTAATAAAGGCAAACCTGCTAGATTAAGCAGAGGTATCCTAATAGAACCTCCGCCAATCCCAAACATACCGCTCATAAAACCCGAAAAAAGACCTATGCAGAAGAAAACTATAATTTGGATAATCTGTGTCGTGCTCACTTTGTTATTGCTATTTGTTCTTTAATACTTTTGCCGCCGATTTCACTTAACGGTTTGGCTATGCGTAGTGCGGTTTCCGAAGCACTTTACTTTCATTTTACTACTAAATTTCATTGCTTGCATAATCTTTCAATTTACGCTGAACCCCGCATTACGTATGAGCCTTTATTATGGGCTGGGGTTCCTTCACTCCTTTTCGATAAATCTTCTATTGTATTTTAAACTGTTCTTGTCATTAATTATTTATTCCCTTTGTAACTGATGGACTTACTTCTTTACCTACTGGTTTAGGTGAAAAATGAACTTTTCTGTAATGATTACACTGAAACTTCAAATATTCATCAACTTCATCAAGATTAATATTCCCTTTTTTTATATCATCAGGGAAAATGCTAATAATTAACTTATCAGCTATATTCAATAACTTTGAAGCCTCGACATAGCTATTAATAATTTCTTTTATTGCATTCATTCTGTTTAAGTCTGTTATTCTGCCGTGATTTGTACTTATTATTGGAATTGTTACTATACTTTTCCTGCCTGTTTCTAAAGCTATAAAATCCCAAACCTTTGACAAACTCAATAAAAAATCATCGACTGTAGATTCTACTCTGTTATTCTTCTTTTTATGAGAGTTTACTAATAAAAGAAAACTTTTACCATTTTGTTCAATCTCCACTGTAGTACCAATATCAAAAGGCGCAGATTTTGATATACTATTAGAAATATCTTGAGTTAAGTGCTCTTCTTTATCAGAATAATACTGTTTAATTAATTTGTTTTGTAAACTATTTGCCTTTTTAACATTACCACCAAGTGAAACATCAAAATAATTATTAAAAGGAATTATTAATGCTCCTTTATTTTCAAAAGCATCGCCAACTTTAACTTCTATAAAATTATCTTTATCTCGCAACTTATAGCCGAAAGATGTTTTAGGTCTATTTTTTATGAGAACAATAATAATAATTACAACAAAACCGATTATAAAAAAAGCTACACTTTTGGTATACTTATCTATTTGACCATTAGTTGAATAGCTTGCAATTTCAACAAACAACCAAAAAAGTCCAATCCCAGAGAATAAATCAGTAAGAATTGATTTGTATTTTGATAACCACCTTTTCAATACCATTATTATAATCCTAATTCTTTATAAAGAGAATCTTTGTAATAATAATCTCCTTTTTCATTAGATTTTCTATAATTATTATCCGACTGTTCCCAGTTATTTATTGCATATTCAATTATTTTTAGATTAAAACTTATGTGAACAGAAAGTTCATTATTCAGAATAGCAGGACATAAATCAGAATCTTTACTTCTCTTTTTGTTCAAGTTGACAACTATGATAGGTTTTTCTCTTTTGATTGCTTGTTCTATCTCCCATCTCACAAATTTATAAAGATTTTTTGTATTGTTTCCAACAAGTAAAATAAAAACCTTTGTATTTCTCATTCTATCAGCAAGTTTTGCCTTTATTGTTTCTTCTGACGACCAAGACAATAAATTGTTTAAATCGTGAGCATCGTAAAAATTAAATGAAGTATTATCATTTTTTTTCCAAGCTTGCATTAGTCTATAATAATGAATATCATTATCAGCATCAAAAGCTACATATGTTTTATTTGTGTATGTACTCATAATATTTTCTCCTTAATATCTATCTTTATTACTTCTAATTTTTCCACTCATCAAACTCGATTATTCTTTTTTTCTATTTGCTTACAAAGTTCCTCTCTTTGTTTTGTCTTTCTTTGCCTTGCCCACAACTTTTTTATATAGTTACCATTTACCTGCAAAGGTAACTAATATTTCCATATTTAACATGTAATTGGTTACCATTTTGAGATTAAATAGTAATCATTATTTTTTACAAAAATAAACTAAATTTTTTTATCTATAAATTGGTTTTTTCTGACAAATATACATATAATTATCTGAATACATAGAGTTTAATTAATAAAAGTTCCCATAAATCAATGCTTGTCAGAGTGTAGCAAGATTATAAAATTATCAGATAGAAAACTCATGAATAAGTTTTCCCTGTAATAATTTTACAGATTTATATAACAAACAATAAATTTTATTATAAATTTGCAATATTAAAAAATATAGAATTCAATATTAATTATTAATCCGTCTGACCTGCCTGCAGCAGGCAGAGGCAAAAAAATTTAATTTTAAAATAATAAAGAAAATGACAAATCAAAAAAAATATGTATATCTCTTTGGCGATAAGAAAGCTGAAGGCAAAGCTGGAATGAAAAATTTGCTTGGTGGCAAAGGTTCCGGACTTGCAGAAATGAATTTAATTGGCGTTCCTGTGCCTCCTGGTTTTACTATTACTACAGAAATTTGTACTTTATATAATACACAAGGCAAAGAAAAAGCTATAGCATTAATAAAAAACAATGTTGAAGATGGTATCCATTATATTGAAAATATAATGAATACTAAATTCGGAGACAAAGAAAATCCCTGTCTGGTTTCTGTTCGTTCCGGTGCCAGAGCTTCAATGCCGGGAATGATGGATACAGTCTTAAACCTCGGACTAAATGACGATGCAGTAAAAGGAATTGCCAAAAAAACTAATAACGAAAGATTAGCATGGGACTCATACAGGCGATTTGTGCAAATGTATGGAGATGTTGTCCTTGGAATGAAATCGGCTTCAAAAGAAGATATAGACCCTTTTGAAGAGATTATGAACCAAATAAAAGAAAAAAAAGATATTCAAAATGATATTGAATTTACTGTTGATGATTTAAAAGAACTGGTAACAAAATTTAAAAAAGCTGTTAAAGATGTAACAGGTCATGATTTTCCTGATGACCCGTGGGAACAACTTTGGGGCGCTATTATAGCAGTATTTGACAGTTGGATGAACGAAAGAGCAATATTATACAGAAAATTAAATAATATTCCGGCAGAATGGGGAACAGCTGTTAACGTACAAGCAATGGTATTTGGCAATATGGGAAATACTTCTGCTACAGGTGTTGCTTTTACAAGAAATGCGGCAACAGGCGAAGATATGTTTAATGGCGAATATTTAGTAAATGCTCAAGGCGAAGATGTTGTTGCAGGTATTAGAACACCACAGCAAATTACTTTGGAAGGTTCTCTCAGATGGGCAAAATTAGCCGGCATATCTGAAAAAGAAAGAGCTAATAAATACTCTTCTTTGGAAGAAATTATGCCAGATGTTTATAAACAACTCATTGAAACACAAAAAAAATTAGAATTGCATTATAAAGATATGCAGGATATAGAATTTACCATACAAGAAGGTAAATTATGGCTTTTACAAACACGTTCAGGCAAACGAACAGGTGCTGCAATGGTTAAAATTGCAATAGATATGTTAAAACAAGGATTAATAGATGAAAAAACAGCTATAATGCGTGTAGAACCTAATAAACTGAATGAATTGTTACATCCTGTCTTTGCCCCTGAATCTCTTAAAAATGCTAATGTATTGACAAAGGGCTTACCTGCTTCTCCTGGTGCAGCTACAGGACAAATAGTACTGTTTGCTGACGAAGCAAACAAATTTAAGGACTCTATTTTAGTACGTATAGAGACCTCTCCCGAAGACCTTGAAGGTATGAATATAGCTAATGGCTTCTTAACAGCCCGTGGCGGTATGACTTCTCACGCTGCTGTTGTAGCAAGAGGTATGGGAAAATGCTGCGTGTCAGGAGCAGGTGGAATAAAAATAAACTATAAAGAAAGAATTGTCAAAACTAATGGTAAGATATTTAAAGAAGGTGATTGGATTTCATTAAATGGCTCTACCGGTAATGTTTATCAGGGAAAATTAAAAACCGTTGACCCTGAATTAAGTGAATATTTTTCAGAACTGATGAAACTTGCTGATAAATATTCCAGAATGTATGTCCGAACTAATGCTGACACACCAAGAGACGCAAAAATAGCCCGAAATTTTGGAGCCAAAGGTATAGGTCTTACCCGCACAGAACACATGTTTTTTGAAGGAGAAAGAATAAAAGCTATGCGGGAAATGATACTTGCTGATGATGAACAAGGCAGAAAAAAAGCTTTAAATAAATTATTGCCTATTCAAAGAAAAGATTTTGAAGGCATCCTTGAAGCAATGCACGATTTTCCTGTTACCATCCGACTGCTTGACCCTCCTTTACACGAATTTGTCCCTCACGAAGATAAAAATCAAAAAATAATGGCTGATGAAATGGGCATCTCTGTTGAAAATATTAAACAAAAAGTAGAAGACCTTTCAGAATCTAATCCTATGTTGGGACATAGAGGCTGCCGACTGGGAAATACTTATCCTGAAATTACTGAAATGCAAACAAGGGCAATAATTGAAGCTGGTCTTAATTTAAAAGCAAAAAATATTAATGCTAAACCAGAAATTATGATACCTTTAACAGGAACTGTTGAAGAACTGAAAATGCAGGAAGAAATAGTAAGAAATACTGCTGACAAAATATTTAAAGAAAGAAATGATAAAATTGACTATGAAGTAGGCACAATGATTGAAATTCCAAGAGCTTGCTTAGTTGCCGATAAAATGGCAAAATACGCAGAATTTTTCTCTTTCGGAACAAACGACCTTACACAAATGGCATTCGGATATTCAAGAGATGATGCAGGCAAGTTTTTACCTGTTTATATTGAAAAAAATATCTTAAAAAATAATCCTTTTGAAGTTCTTGACCAGGAAGGAGTAGGACAACTTGTAGAAATGGGTATTAAAAGAGGCAGAAAAACAAAACCTAATCTAACTGTTGGTATCTGCGGAGAACATGGCGGAGAACCAAGTTCTGTTGAATTCTGTAGTAAAGTAGGGATGAACTATGTAAGCTGCTCACCTTACAGAGTGCCAATAGCCAGGCTGGCAGCAGCACAAGCTATTATAAAAGAAAAAATTTTAATGCCGTAGGATGCCTATCCAACGGTATAAACAAAAAAATAATGAATACTAAAATAAAAACCAAATTATCAGAATTATTAAACACACATAATAATATATTTGATAACATAAACAGAAAAACATTAATTCAGGAAACTGTTGATAATCATGAAGTAATTATTATTAAGTGTGGTGCATTAGCAACATGGACACCTGTAGAATCAACAGGAAGAAGCCCAAAAGATACTTATATTGTAAAAAGACCTGAAAGTCAGAATAATGTTGACTGGAACTCACCAAACAATATACCATTAGACCCTGAGACCTTTGATATGGCTCTTGATAATGCTTTGGAATTATTATCTAAAAAAGAAAAAATATATGTTACTGACAGAGTATTAGGTGCTGACGCAGAATATTCTCTGTATGTAAAAACAATAACAGACCATGCCCTAACATCACTTTTTACAGATAATATGTTCAGACCTGTATCTGAAAATTTGCAAAAAAGTATATTTTATAAAAAGGACTTTTATTTTTTATCATTGCCTTACAATAAATTAGACCCTTCAAAATATGAAGGAAGATTAAGAAAATTGCCTAATGGAAAGACCTCTGATATGATTATTGCAATGGATATGGATAGACAAATAGGCATTATAATTGGCTCTGCATATTTGGGTAGTGCAAAAAAATTGATGTTTACAGTAATGAATTATTATTTACCTCTTAAAGGTGTCTTATCATTACACTGCTCTGCCAATGAAGGTAAAAACGGTGATTCCGCCCTGCTGTTAGGACTGTCAGGAACAGGGAAGACAACACTCTCTGCTGACCCCAAAAGAGCTTTGTTAGGAGACGATGAGCATTGCTGGAACAAAAATGGCATTGCAAACTTTGAAAATGGCTGCTATGCTAAAATGATTGACATAAACCCTAAAAAAGAACCTGATATTTATGATGCTGTAATGCATAAAGATAATTACTTAAACCATGGTACTATCATTGAAAATGCTATGATTTATCCTAATGGAAAACCTGACTATTTTGACGATAGAATAACTCCAAATTCAAGAGCATCTTATCCTTTAACATATTTAAAAAACATTAAAAAATCTTCTGTCTCAGGACATCCAAAGACAATACTTTTTTTAACAGCAGATGCTTATGGTATTTTGCCTCCTGTATCCAAATTAGATGAAAATCAGGCAATGCTATGGTTTCTTATGGGATATACAAGCAAACTGGCAGGCACAGAAACAGGTATTACTGAACCACAAGCTACCTTTTCAAGATTTTTTGGACAACCTTTTATGCCATGTAATCCTGATATATACTCAGCTATGCTTGGCGAAAAAATGCACAAATATAATACAAAAATATTTTTGATTAATACCGGATGGAGCGGTGGCTCTTATGGAACAGGAGAACGTATTGACCTTCCTTTGACACGTGCTATGGTTAATGCTGCCTTATCAGGAGAACTTGATAATGTTGAATATTTTTATGACAAACTATTTCATCTAAATGTGCCAAAAACATGCCCAAAAGTCCCTTCTGATATACTTAATCCTGTAAATACATGGAAAGATAAAAAAGCTTACAAAGAGACAGCACAAAAACTTGCAAGCCAATTTTCACAAGCATTTGATAAAGCTTATAAAAATAAAAATATTAAAAAAGATGTTATAAGCCAATGTCCGGGTAAATAACCAATACCACCCCGATGTAGATAATATTAATGATATAGTTTAGTATTAGTTTGAAATAACAACCTTTTTTGTATAAGTATTCTTAACAAATTCTGATATAATAAATTCCTGATAAAAATGTATTTTTATTAACTATAATTTGTATGCCCTACAAAAAAAAAGAAATAAAGAAACTTTATTATACAACAGGAGAACTTGCCAAACTGTTTAATGTGAACACCTCTTTAATACGTTTTTGGGAAAAAAAATTTGATATAATAAAACCACAAAAGAATAAAAAAGGCAATCGCTTGTTCACACAAAAAGATATAGATAATTTTTATATTATTTATCATCTTGTTAAAGAACGTGGATTTACATTACAGGGAGCTAAAAATAAGATGAAAGATAATAAGGAAGATACTATTAAAAATGTTGAAATAGTAAAATCTCTTAACAAAATAAAAAACTTTTTGTTAGATATAAAAAAAGAATTATAATAATACTTTTGAGGACTTAATAAGGTTCAAAGAAAATATTAGGGGGACAATAGGTTTTATTGTAACCGTTCATAGCTTGAAATTAAAATAATAAAGTCAAAAGCCA
>CAZOSY010000039.1:0-15627 GCA_964582565.1 uncultured Bacteroidales bacterium
ATAAAATTTATTTAGGCAGATAGTAATTTAATGTTGGTTTTTTGTTTTTAATAATAAAATATCAGGATTTTTATTTATTTATCTGTGATATTTTGTCAATAGTAAAAAGTCCTACCAGCAACAAGCAAAATCTGTGACGCAGATGGAGAATCAAGTAAAACTTTGGTATGGATTGATTTTGCAAAAGATTGTGAATATATTAACATAACCATTAGCAACTGAATGACCGCGCCAGAGGCGGATAAACCGCGAAGCCAAATGACTATTACGCAAAATATAACCACACAAAGCATAGATTACAATATAATCAGGCATTTATCGTTAGAGATTTTAACTAATTGATTAGAAAATATGATATTTATCAGGCAGAAATATTTATCTTATTATTTATTTATTTGTTTTATATTTATTTTTTCTTCTTGTGAGATTTATAATCCGAGCGAGGAGATACCTTCTTATGTTCATATTGATAAAATTGATGTTACAACAAATTTTTCCGTGCAAGGGTCAAATTCTGACAAGATAACAGATGCCTGGGTATATATTGACGGAGATATAATTGGTGCTTTTGAGATGCCTGTTACATTTCCTATACTTAAACAAGGCAAGCATAGTATAAGTATAAAGGCAGGCATTAAAATAAATGGTATTGCTGCTACGCGTGGGATATATCCTTTTTATAAACCTATTGTTCAGGACATAAATCTTATAAGTAATAAAGTAATAGATTTGTCTGATACATCTGCTAATTACTGTACTACAACAAGTTATTATGATGATGTAATATTTGCATGGAAAGAAGATTTTGAAGATCCTGGTATGACCTTAGGAGAGACAGATAATAGTGATACTATTATTAACAGGACTTCTGACGATGTCTTTGAAGGTAGCTATTCCGGTGTTATTCATCTTGATGCAGAGAGACCTTTTTTTGAAGCTAAGACAAGCGATGCTTTTGTATTACCAAAAGCTGGTTCGTATGTTTTTTTAGAGTTTGATTATAAGACCAATAATAAGATTAATGTTGGAATTTTTTCTAATTTTTTTTCACAGAGCATTCAGCATAATATTTTGATAATAAATCCCACTGATAAGTGGAACAAAATTTATATTAATCTTACAGATAATGTAAGTGAAGATTATAATGCTATTGATTATAATATATTTTTTGGGGCTCAGAAGCAGGATGATGTATCAGAAGCTGTGATTTTATTAGATAATATAAAATTGGTTCATTATTGATTCATAAAGAAATTAAAAAAGATAAAAAGATGAACAGAAGATTTCAGGTAATAAAATATGTGATAGCAGATTTGGTTTCTGCTGTCTTGGCATGGTGCTTATTTTTTTCGTATAGAAAATTAATGGCAGATTCAGAGGTCTTTAAACATTTGGAACAGATTTTTGGTGACACAAATCTTTATAAGGGATTGATTTTAGTTATTTTATTTTGGATGATTCTATATACATTAATAGGAAGTTATCATGATATTTACAGGAAATCTAGGATAAAAGAACTTGGGCAAACATTTTTTGTAACATTGGCTGGTGTTATTGTTATTTTCTTTGTATTAATTTTAGATGATAAAGTTCCATCATACGGCTTTTACTATAAGTCATTTATTATTTTATTCTTACTCCAGTTTTTATTTACTTTTATATTAAGATTTATTTTAACAACATCAGCAGCTCATAAAATTCATAACAAAATAATAGGATTTAATACTATTATAGTAGGTGGTAATGAAAATGCTGTTTCTATATATAAGAATATAGATGGTCAGCAAAGGTCTTTAGGAAATAAATTTGTTGGTTTTGTAGAGATAGGCGCTCATGATAATAAATATTCATTATCTTCTTATTTACCGAGTTTGGGAAATTATAAGAATTTGAAGCAGATAATATTCAGAAATAAGATAGAAGAGGTTATTGTAGCAACAGAGATTATTGATAACAGTAAAGTTGAAACTATAATTGATACAATATCAGAGACAGAAGCTATAGTTAAGATAATTCCGACTATTAAGAATATTTTGTTTGGAACTGTTAAGACAGATTCTATTTTAGAGACACCACTTATTTTGATTTCTCAGGATATAATGCCTTTTTGGCAAAAATCATTAAAAAGGATTATTGATACAATCGTTTCTGTATTATGCTTAGTTATTTTATCACCTGTTTATTTATTTACAGCAATATGTATAAAATTTTCATCTAAGGGCACTGTCTTTTATTCACAAGAACGGATAGGATTAAAAGGCAAGCCGTTTATGATGCATAAGTTTCGTTCAATGTATGTTAATGCTGAAAAAAGTGGTCCCCAGTTGTCTAGTAAAGATGATAAGAGAATTACCAAGTTTGGAAAAAAGATACGAAAAATAAGATTGGATGAAATACCTCAATTTTTTGATATATTGATAGGTAATATGTCTTTGGTTGGACCTAGACCTGAGAGACAATATTATATAAATCAAATAGTAAAGAAAGCACCTTATTATCGTTTATTGCAAAAAATAAAGCCAGGAATGACATCTTTGGGTCAGGTAAAATACGGATATGCTGAAAATGTTGAAGAAATGATTAAACGTTTAAAATACGAAATCCTTTATTTTAAAAATATGTCTCTTGCTTTGGATTTAAAAATTTTAATCTATACTGTTCTTATAGTTATTCAAGGTAGAGGAACCTGATTAATGCTTATCTGTAGAGTTGATTCTGTTTCATATTATTTTAGATTACGTTATACAAAAAATGATTTCCTAATCTTGAGTATTAAATTTTTTCTATTTGAAATTCAAATGTTTTTTTTAATTTATCTCTTTTGATATATAAAATTATATAATATGGAACCAGCGTAAATATTGAAATTATTCCTGATAAACCTTCATTTTTAGTAATACTAAATAAAATTATCAAAAAAAGTAACAATATTATAAACGGAATAAAATATACTAATAAAACAGCTTTTATTCCTAAAGATTCTTTCATTATAACCTTAACTGTTTCATAAACATTGTAATTATTACTACCTTTTTTATTTATCTCAATAATATCTTCTTTAAAAGAAGAAAGCACCCAACATTTTTTATGACAATCAGCACAAGCAGAACTAAAAATAACTCTTACATAAATTTTATCACTATCAATACTGTTAATTATACCTTTACATTCAACACACTCTTTCATTTTTTTATATATGAATAAATATTCATTATAATAATTCAGATGTAATCAAAACAAATTTACATAATATCTGTAAATAAAAAACACAGACAAAATAAAAATTCAAATTAGTTTTATAGATTAAAGAATGACAAAAATATAAATAAATTTTGACATCTTTCAAAATTAATTAAAAGTAGTTAACACTTAAATTCATTATTTTATTATTTTTGCTCAAAATTGTTATTAAATAAATTTTTATAATGAAGGAAATAGATTTATCACAAATGGGGTCTGGTGAACAAGGCATTGTTTCGGCAATTAAAAGTGGGTATGGACTTACTGAAAGAGCAGAATCTCTTGGTATTAGAATAGGAATAGAAATTAAAAAAATATCATCACAGCTTATGCATGGACCTGTAACTATTCAGGTTGGAAATACACAAGTTGCTCTTGGCTTTGGTATGGCAAAAAAAATTTTTGTAAAAGTTGAGTAAAAGACTATATAATATAAATAACTTAATTTTTTAAGTCCAAAATTTTCATCTGTTTATACCGTTGGATTAACCCCGTAGGTAATTTTACCAACGGGATGGTATTTATATTTTCGTATTTATTTCACGGGGTGAATTTTCAATTACTTCGGTCGGGTGCCTGACCGAAGTGTGTCCAAAACTTATGCTGAACAACATCATCCTGAACAACGTCACCCTGAACTTGTTTCAATATTGTTTAAGGGTTGTTTCAGTAACCTGTGCTGAACTTGTTTCAGTATTAAATTTAAAACATTAAACATAAAACCTTAATTGTCTTTGGTCGTGGAGATTTTATGTGATAATATAATTTATATGATTAAAAAAAAATCTAATCTGTTATATAAAAAGATATTTCTAATAGGAAATCCTAACGTAGGGAAAAGTGTTATCTTTTCAAGATTGACTGGCGTTCAGGTAATATCCTCCAATTATCCCGGGACAACAGTTGAATTTACAAAAGGGTATATAAGGATTGATGGTGAAAGGTTTGAGATAATTGATATTCCGGGAACTTATACTCTTAAACCAACTTCAAAAGCCGAAGAGGTTGCTGTTAAATTACTTGATAATGCTATTAAAGAAGGTAATAACATTTTTATAAATATAATAGATTCTACAAATCTGGAAAGAAATCTAAATCTTACTCTTCAGCTTATAAAAAAAAGAATTCCCCTTATTATTTGTTTAAATTTTTGGGATGAGACAAAACATACCGGTATTCATATTGATAAAGAAAAGTTAGAGAATATTCTGGGTGTGCCGGTTGTGCCAACATGTGGTATAACAGGTGAACATATTAAAGAACTTGTATCAAAATTAAAAAAGACAAAAATTAGTAAATATCAATATAAAGAAGGGGAAAAATGGATTAAAATTGGTGAAATTATAAATGATGTTCAAAAATTAACTCATCGTCATCATACTTTTGGGGAAAGATTAAGAGATGCTTCAATATATCCATTGACAGGTCTCCCAATTGCAATTATTGTTTTATTTTTTTCTTTTAAAATTATATGGCTTATAGGAGAATCTTTAATTAAATACCTTTTTGAACCTCTTTTTGAAAATATATGGTTGCCTTTAATGATAAAATTATCAGTATTATTAGGTTCGTCTGGTTTTATTCATGATATATTAATTGGTAGATTGATTGACGGCAATATAGATTTTGTAGAATCAATGGGTTTGTTGACTACAGGTCTGTTTGTTCCTATTGCAATGGTTCTGCCATATATTTTTGCTTTTTATCTCATTTTAAGTTTTCTGGAAGATTCCGGTTATCTTCCGCGTCTTGGCATTTTACTTGATACTTTTATGCATAGATTTGGACTACATGGAATTGCAATAATTCCTATGTTGTTAGGATTTGGATGCAATGTTCCCGGAGCATTGGCAACAAGAATATTAGAGACAAGAAAAGAAAAATTTATTGCTGCTACTCTTATGGCAATAGCAATTCCCTGTATGGCACAGATAGCCATGGTTGTCGGACTATTAGGTAGTTATGGCTTACATGCAATTTTACTCGTTTTTGGTATTCTTTTTATTGTATGGGTAATTACAGGAATCATTCTTAATTTATTTACAAAAGGCGAAAGTCCTGAGATATTTATGGAGATACCTCCTTATAGATTTCCTTATATACCCGGACTGTTAAAAAAACTTTGGATGAGAGTATTAAATTTTTTGAAAGAAGCTATACCTTATGTTCTCCTTGGTGTACTTATTGTAAATATCCTTTATACTTTACATATAATAGAATTTATTGGAAAAATAACTTCTCCTGTTGTAACAGGAATTTTAGGGCTTCCAAAAGAAACTGTTGGAGCGTTGGTAGTAGGGTTTCTTAGAAAAGATGTTGCTGTTGGTATGCTTATACCATTAGGATTAACTATGAAACAAATGGTTATCGCATCTGTTGTTTTAACAATGTATTTCCCCTGTATAGCAACTTTTGTTGTATTATTTAAAGAACTTGGAATAAAAGATATGCTAAAGTCAACATTAGTTATGATTATAGCAACATTAACAGTTGGTGGAATATTAAATCTTATTTTATAAAAATAATTTAAATCCAATTACCATTTCTCTCAGGATTCTTACAAATTCAATAATTGCAAAACAAAACAATCAACTTATAACGGTTCAAAGAAAATATTATAGTTTTTAGACAAACTACCGTTGGCACGCATATAAAAGAACAAAAAATAAAAATTTAGTTCTTTTATCTCAATAAATGGACACAACCGGTAAGAGTTCTTTGTGTTAGTCCAGACAACCGTATTTCATTAATATTACATACATAAAAATATACACCCTCAGAACAATCTACTTTGTTTGATTGATTTTTCCCATCCCATCTTATATCCGGGTCATTGGTCTTAAAAACAATTTCTCCCCATCTGTTAAATATGGTAATATCAATTTTTTCTACAAAATCATAAGGAAAAGGAATAAAATAGTCATTTACTTCATCATCATTAGGAGTAAAAACATTTGGCAAACTGTATAAATCACAAATATCAATATCAACACAGATTATATTACTAAACTCACTCATATTCATAACAGAGTCAACAGCAACAACAGCATAGCATCCAGCTATTGAGTGAAGGTCAGAATGTATAAAACAGGTATCAGTAGGGTCATCAATTGTATATATTTGATAAAAATCACTGTTTTCTGTAAAAGAATAATAAATATAATATCCAGCTATATCATCAGCACAGGTATTATTAGGATTATTCCATATTAACCTGTTTTCTACTTTTTCACAGTCAGAAATAACAGTTAAAAGAGGTGCGCAAGGAGATATATTATCTTCGGGTATAGCACAAACTATCTGAGAATAGTTGATAATAGGACTTATAATATTACTATCTGAATAACTGCCTATACTTTTAATCTTGTAACAATAGTTGTTTCCATTTATAAGTCCTGTATCTGTATAAGAATGTGTATTAGACCAGGCAATTGAATCAAACAGTAACGTTGAAGGATTTTGTTTGTAAATAATATATTGATTATTTGTCCATGGCACATTTTCTTCATACGAAAGTATCAGTTTGTCATCTGTTGAATAAATTGAAAGAAACACAGAAGAAGCTATATGTGTTGACCCTATTAAAAATCTGTTTCCAACAGCATCATTATATAATTCAATTTTATAACTAACAGGAAAATCTTTTGTATTAACATAAGTATCAGTATATATTGTATCATTTAGTCCTGAAAGAGAATCTATCAATAAAAAGTTTGTCCCAAAAAAATCATAAGATTTGTAAATAAGATATTTGAAAGGTCCTGCAATTTCTGTTGTATCTATTTCAGTAGGTTTTGACCATGCAATATAAACTTTACCATCAGAGGCATCTGTAACATCAATACTTATATTTGTTATCACAGGAATATCTTTTTTTAATGTTGTGCATACCTCTTCAGAGGCATAACTTTCTGCTCCATCATTAAAATATGCAATAACCATATAGCAATAACTGACACCATGAATAAATCCTATACCATTATTGTTATCTGTATAAGTTGTATCATTTACATTATTTATGTCAGCTATTTGTGTATATCCTGTATAAGCAGGAACACCTGTTTCACAATACCCATGTATATATCCATAATATTCACTTTTCCTGTAAATCTTATAGCCAATGGCATTATTACATATACTTTTTTCCCAGGAGATAATAATATTATTCCCAAGAGATGTTGCTGCAGGATTTTTGGGTGAAGGACATATAACTTTAATTTTAACTGTTTTATTATCAATGAGATTTACAGGCACATCGTAAATTTGTATATTATCCAATCCCCAATGGTCGTAAACAGAGCCACTACTTGTTGACTGATACCATCTAAATCTTGTATTAGTTGTTTGAGCCGGAGCAGGAATAGACAGGCAGTAATTGTTCCAGTTTAGTAAATTTGGATTACATCCTCCAGGAGGAGGAATACTTGGGTCCCAGTATTCAATCTCATTCCAAGGTCCATCTATACCATTTATTGAATATTGAAGACGTACTCCTTCGTCAGGCAAATCAGGACCTTCACAAGGTTGACAACCCTGTTCTGCATATTTCATATCAAAGCATATATCGCGTCCGCCTGCTGATACATCAAGAGCAGGAGATATTATATATCGTGGTGCAGAAGAAATATTTCCCATCCATAAATAAATAGTTCCGTCCTCATCAGGAGGGCATGGATTATCAAACTGTTTCTGTTCTGTTGAACTCCATCCTGCACCTAATGTGCCACTATTAAAATTATTTATACATTCACTTGGATTTGTTGTAGAATAATTGCTCTCTGCTTTAAAAATTACATTATAAGCTTGTTTACGAACATGGGCGCAAAGCGTTTGCCACAAAAATTCAGAAGTAACTGTTTCTAATCCAATAGTCGGTTGTGGAAATTGTGCAGGATTAGTTAATATAAAAGGAGAACCTGTTGCCGTAAGTATTAATGTATCCATACCCGGACTTGTAGCTGTAACATCAAAATCAATAAATGTTCCTGCTTCAACACATATAATATCCGGAATAGAGGATATAACAGGCATATTTCCCTGACAAGGCACAGCATCTATTTGCATATCTCTGATTACAGACCCTATTTTTATACCATTTCTCCATTCTTCCACTAATATTGCAATACTATATTTCCCCTGATAGACAGGACTTTCCCATAACAAATCACCTGTGATATTATCTATAGAAAATATATTACTTGCTTCAGGATAAGTATAGCCGGATATATCAGAACCATTTTCACCTTTACAATTAACAAGCTTATAAGATATGCTGTCGCCATCAATATCATAAGCTTCAAGGTTATAAACATAAGAATGGTCTAAACAGGCATTATCAGTTGGAGGGTTCAGAAAGACAGGTGAATTATTATCTCCAAGAAACGGATTAATGATAAGTTCTGCTTCTACATAAACAGGGATATTGGCAGAGTTGGGAACATTTATTATTCCTCCGTTGCGACTAAGGTATTCAAAAGATACGATATAATCAGAAGGAGCAGCATATATATGAATACCTGAAAAAATACATTTGCTGATATTATTAGATAAATCTATTATTGTATCTCTGCTAATAATATTGGAAGTGCCATCTCCCCAAGAAACTCTGATTGTGTCATCGACTGAACTGGAAGTAAATAGATAGGTTGTGACAGTAATTTTATAAGTTAGATTTGAGACCTGACTATATGCAATATCTACTGTCATTACTTTCATAGAAAGAGCAACAAATGATAAAAATAAAAAAGATATAACAAAAAATATTTTCCTTATCATCATAGATATTTTTCAAAATTATTGCTAAATTACAATTTTTTTTAGAAAAATCCATACTTTATTTTATAATTATCTAAAATACTTTATTTTTTTTTATCAAATTATTAAATAATTCTTATTTTTGTTGTTTGAAAAAAAATATTTTAAAACAATAGTCTGCCTGAGGCAGAAATAAATAATTTAGAGTTTGAAGTTTAAAAATATTTGGAATTTAACAATTTAGTTTGCATATTATAGTTATAAATAAACATATTATGCGAACAATTACAAATTTTTATCTATAAATTTATTAAAATTAATTTTGATTATAACAATAAATTTAGTTTTTTTGTCAAAAATATTATATCTAAATTTTTAAAATTAAAAATATTAATTAAATAATTATGATTATGAAAAAAAGGTTTACTGTAATTTTACTTGTTTTAAGTATATGCATCGTAACAATAACAAAAGCTGATGAAGGAATGTGGTTTTTATTACTTCAACGGTTAAATTATATTGAGATGCAGAAAAGAGGATTAAATTTAACTCCTGAAGAAATTTATAATGTTTATGGTCCAAGTTTAAAAGATGCTGTTGTATCATTTGGGGAAAATAGTACTGGCGTAATAATTTCCTCCGAAGGATTACTCATTACATCACATCATGGTGGACGTGAATATATTCAATTAAATAGTACTGTTAAAAATAATTATTTAAGAGATGGGTTTTGGTCAATGAGCAAAAAAGAAGAATTGTTATGTCCGGGATTAGAAGTTTCTTTTCTTATTAGTATGGAGAATGTAACAGATAAGATTTTGAAAAAAATTAATAACAATATGAGTGAAACGACAAGGAAGTATAAGATACAGGAAATCTCTGAAAAGATTGAAACAGAAGCTGTTGCCAATACAAATTATAATGCTGTAGTTAAAAGTTTTTATGAAGGCAATGAATTTTATCTTTTTGTTTATGAAACATTTGAAGATGTCCGTTTAGTTGGCGCACCTCCTTTATCAATAGGTGATTTTGGTGGTGATACAGATAACTGGATGTGGCCACGCCATACAGGAAATTTTTCTATGTTTAGAGTTTATATGGCTCCTGATGGCACACCCGCAGGATATTCAAAAAATAATATACCATATAAACCTAAATATTTTTTACCTATATCATTAGAAAGCAAAAAAGAAAATGATTTTACTATGATGCTTGGATATCCTACAAAAACAGAACGTTATCTTACTTCTTACGGAATTAAATTAATTATAAATACAATTAATCCTACTATAATTAAGATAAGAAGCAAAAAACTTGCTGTTCTAAAAGCAGAAATGAGTGGAAATCCTGATATATATCTAAAATATATATCTAAATATCTTACTTGCAGCAATTATTGGAAATTTTATATCGGACAAAATAAAGAACTTAAAAAACTAAATGCTTATGAAAAGGAAAAAAAGACAGAAGAAGAATTCCAAAATTGGGCAAATGCTGATAATAACAGAAAACTAAAATACGGAAATGTTTTAAAGGATATTTCAGCATCATATAAGCAATTTGAAAAATATAATGTTCTTGAACAATACTTTACAGAAGTAATAAAAAATGGAACTGACGTTACTTCTTTTGCTTATACATTTAAACCATTATATGATGAATTGACAGGGATTAATGATAAGCAAAAAACTGCAGAAATGTCAAGATTATTAATAAAAAAATCTATAGCATATTTTAAAAATTTTGAAAATTCAACTGATAAAAAAGTCTTCTCTTCTTTATTTAAAATGTTTTATGATTATGTACCAAAAGATCAACATCCTGACATATTTACTTTTGTTGAGAAAAAATATAAAGGAAATTTTAATAGATTTGCTGAAGCAGTATATAATAAATCAATATTTGCAGATAAAAATAAAATGTGGGATTTCCTTAATAATCCTAATGCCAAAACAATGGAAAATGACATTGTTTTTAAGACAATATTATCATGTATAGAAATGAATACTAAAGCATACGGAATGAAAATTGAAGCAAACTGGAAATATACTAAGGCAAAACGTTCCTATATAGCAGGTTTAAAAGAAATGAATCCTAACAAAAGTTTTTATCCGGATGCTAATTCTACTATGCGACTATCAGTAGGGAAAATTTCTGGCTACATTCCTGTTGATGGATTAGAATGTAAATATTATACAACCTTTGACGGAGTTATACAAAAAGAAGATGCTGATAATGAAGATTTTATAGTTCCTAATAAACTAAAAGAACTTTACTATAGCAAAGAATATAAGAAATATGCAGATGATGATGGTAAATTAAAGGTCTGTTTTATTTCTAATAATGATGTTACAGGCGGAAATGGAGGAAGCCCTGTCATTAACGGTGATGGACAACTTATTGGCTTAACTTTTGATGGAAACGAAGAATCAATGGGTTGTAATATTGCTTTTGAACCTAATCTTCAAAGATGTATCAATGTTGATATACGATATATATTATTTATTATTGACAAATATGCAGGAGCAACCAATCTTATAAAAGAGATGAATATTTTGGAGCCAACACCGAAAGTTATTCTTAAACCGCCAATACCACCTACTCAGCAATTAGATACAGCAAAATTAAGTGAAGAGAATGTATCTTCAGTAATGAAAGAAAAAGATATTGAAAAACTTATTTCCGAAACAAAAAAACAAGCTGTACAAGAAATAAAAAAAGAAATGATACAAAATATGAAAGATGATATTAAAAGATCGAAAGATAGAATTAAAAAATTAAAAACCAAGAAAGAAAAACCTATAAAACCTGAAACTGAATCTAATATTGAATCTGAATCTAACACAAATCCTAATACAGAGACCAAACCTACTGAAACTGAATAATGAAAATGATACATAAAAGTATAAAATAAGCCACTATTTAAAATAGTGGCTTATTTTTTTATAAATTTTCATTACCGTCCAACTGAATTATATTTTAAAAAATCTTATTGCTTATTAAGACAAGCTAAAAAATGAAACCTTTTAAGACCTTTGTCTTTTTATTAATCCTGTTTCTGATTTCAGTATTTATAAGATTACCTTTTCTGACAAACAAAGTTGAATGCTTTGATAATCAATATATTAATACATTAACCAGTTTGGAAAACTGGAAACAGAACGGTTTGTCTGTATACTACTTCAGTCCTGTTCAGACATATAATAATCCGGGCGATAAATTTATCACTTATTATAAACGACTTGAAGACAAAAAAGGAAATAATTATTATGTCTCTTTTCCGCCTTTTACATTTTTATTTGCACACTTTTTTTTAAAAACATTTAATATTTATCCAACTAAATTACCTCTGCAAATCATTAATCTTTTTTTACATTTATTAAGTGCATTTTTTATCTATCTGATAATTTGTAATCTTTATAACAAAAATTTTAAATCACTATTCTTACCGGCCATAATTGCATACACAGTTTATGTTTTTATGCCGGTTATGTTATATATACATACTTCTGTTTATTTTCCCGAAATGTTTGGTCAGGTGATATGGATAACAGGAATATTTTTTACATTAAAATTATTTAAAAATATCAATTATATATCAACAAAAAATTTCTTGCTCATTGGCTCTATTCTATTCTTTATGATATATACAGAATGGATAGGCGTTTTCTGTGCTTTCACCATTGCTTTAATATGCTTTCTTAAAAGAAAAAAAAATATAAAATATATTATTCTGTTTAGGACTGTTATAATTTCTTCTGTTTTATCACTCCTGTTAATTTTTGTTCAATACAGTTCAATTAATGGCATTGAAAATATGATTCACAGTTTAGCTTTACGATTTTTAGAACGAAGCGGACTATTTGCTGCAAAATACAGCGATATGGGAATTAACATTTATTCTTTTAGCTCTTATATACATTTCTTAAAAAATATTAATAGAGCTTTGATTGGCTTTGGATATTTGCTTATAATCATTTTTATAATATTATTATCTTTAAAAAAAATAAAGAACAGAATAAATTTATCTAATAAATATACGTTGTTACTATTACTTTCTGTTTTACCTGTAATTATTCATTGGTTTGTATTTTTTAATGCCAACGCTATTCACTATCTTTTGATGGGAAGATTAGCTGTGCCTGTTTCTTTATGTATAGGAATAATAAGCTATAAATTAATTAATTTGTCTTCTGTAAATCATCAAAAATCAGTAAAATTTTGTTTAATAACTGTTATAATATTTATTTCAGCAATATCTGTTATTATCTTTAAAAAAGACATGAAAAATACTTGTGATAATTCATTTTTATCAAATGCAATTAATATAATTAAATCTAATTCTAAAAATGATGAAGTAATATTTATAAAAACAAATGACAACAGTTTGCAGGATATTATTTATCTTAGTTTTCAAACAAAAAGAAATATGGATAGAGCTAAAAATATAACAGATGCAAAAAATAAAATAAAACAATCGGGCAAATGCCTGACAAAAGGAGTTTTTTATGACTTTGACCAACCTTTGAATACTAACAAAATATATCATTTTAAAGTAAAATTAAAAGATGATTGACCCAAAAAAAATATATATAGACAATTTTACTTATGACTTGCCTCAGGAAAAAATTGCTAAGTTCCCGTTAAAACAAAGAGACAAGTCAAAACTTCTTATTTATGATAAAAACTTAATAAAAGAAAGTGTTTTTTCTAAAATCAGCGATTTTATTCCTGCCAAAAGTTTGTTAATATTAAATAATACAAAAGTTATACAGGCACGTTTGATTTTTTATAAAAAGACAGGTGCTAAAATAGAAATATTCTGTCTTGAACCTGTATCTCCGACAAATGATATACAGATAAATGGCTCTTCTGTATGGAAATGTCTTATTGGAAACTCAAAAAAATGGAAGACAGAAAAACTTTTTAAATCATTCAAGTATAAAGATAAAAAATATACATTGTCTGCTAAAAAAGTTGAAAAAAAAGCCAATGCTTATATAATAGAATTTCAATGGCAACCACAAAACATTAATTTTTCTGAAGTTCTTAATATATCTGGCTTAGTTCCTCTGCCACCTTACCTGAACAGAGAACCTATTGAATCTGACAAAACACAATATCAAACTATATATGCTAAAAATAATGGCTCTGTAGCTGCTCCAACAGCAGGATTTCACTTTACAAAAAATGTATTTGAAAACCTGAAAAAGAAAAATATTACTTGCAAATATATTACACTCAATGTAGGTGCAGGAACATTTAAACCTGTTAAATCAAAGACCATTGAAGAACATGAAATGCATACTGAAAAATTTAGTTTTAATAAAAATATCCTCATAAAAATAATAGAACAGTCAGAATCTAAAAATAAAATTATCTCTGTGGGCACAACAACACTCAGAACATTAGAAAGCATCTATTGGCTTGGAGTAAAACTAATTGTTGATAAAGATATAACTGATTTTAATATAACACAATGGCTTGCTTATGAAAAAAAATATGATAAAAAAATAAGTTTAAAAGATTCATTTTGTGAAATAATTAAATTTATGGACAAACATTCATTAAATACTTTATCGTGCTATACCCAGCTACTAATTGTGCCGGGATATAAATTTCATATAGCTGACGGAATAATTACTAATTTTCATCAGCCAAAAAGCACCTTACTATTACTTATTGCAGCTATTTTAGGAAATTCATGGAAAAAAGTTTATAATTATGCTTTATCCAACAACTTTCGTTTCCTGAGTTATGGCGATAGCTGCATATTTTATAATTAAAACATATCTTAAAAATGAAAAAATTTAAATATCTGTTAATTTTAACAATGCTTATATTCTCTGCTTGCAATCAAAACAAAATCTTTGAAAAGCATAAAAAAATCAAAAATTATATATGGTATAAGTCAGAAAAAATAAATTTTGAAGTATCTGTAAATGACTCTGTAAATAATTATGATATTTGTATTGCAGTAAGACATATAACCGAATATCCTTTTGCAAATATTAATACAGGTCTAACAATTTATTATCCTGATGAAAAAAAAGAATATGATGAGTATAAATTATCTCTACGTGATAAAGATGGCAATCTTAAAGGTGATGTTTTAGGTAATATATGGGATATCTCTGTTCCTGTTAAGAAAAATATTCGTTTCTTACAAAAAGGAATATATAAATTTAAAATAGAAAATCTTATGCCTGAATATGAAAAAACTTCGGGTATAATGGAAATAGGACTTATTATCCGCATGAGTGAACCAAAAAAATAAAATATTAAAGTGTTACAAAATGACTTTTTATAATAAAAAATTTTAATATACGATTAAGATAGAGGAATATCGCATAGGATTATATCAATTTAATTATGAAACATTCTATTATTTTATGGCTATATAGTTTTATGGTTATATGGATAAATAATTAAATGGCTAAAT
Source organism: uncultured Bacteroidales bacterium (assembly GCA_964582565.1). Classification (GTDB taxonomy): domain Bacteria; phylum Bacteroidota; class Bacteroidia; order Bacteroidales; family CAZZDX01; genus CAZZDX01. Next base: position 15,437 of record CAZOSY010000039.1, read on the forward strand.
TGTTAAATTGTTAAATTGCTATAAATCAATCATTTAGATTTTATACTATCATCATATCAATTTAATTATGAAACATCCTATTGTTTTATGGCTATATGGTTTTATGGTTAATTTTTTATTGGTTATATACTGCAAACGGTTAGAATTTTAATTTTTTATTAGTGTTGTGGTAACTATAAAATGTCGTTCCG
>CAZOSY010000040.1:0-15618 GCA_964582565.1 uncultured Bacteroidales bacterium
AGTAATATAAAGAACTAAAATAATATATATTGATTATGTTAAAAAAAAATATTTTTTTTTAACAGGATATATATATTTTTTTTTAAATTTGTAAAATTATGAGTTTTATAAAAAATATTGATATACTTTCCGCTTTAAGCAAAAATATATATCTAAATATAAAAAACAGAGATAGATATCCAATACTTTATTAATATCCTGTTAATTCTTATCTGTAAATTATTTTTTCTGCTCACAGATTAGAATTATACATTATTTCAATAAATTTTTATTTTTGTTTAATGATAAAATTTTTTATTAGAATTAAAATATGTCAAATTTCAGAGAAATAATAGATGCTAAAGCAAAGAGCAGATTTGTTTTACAAGGTAATCAATCCTTTGCTCTTGGTGTCATCCATGCTGGTTATCATAATGCTGATGGTTATCCCGGCACTCCAAGTACAGAAGTTATAGATAAATCATTAGCAAAAGTACAGGACAAAATTAATGTTGGCTGGGATGTAAACGAAGCCGTTGCTGTTGAGCTTGCATTAGGTCATGCTATTGCAGGATTTGATTCGTTAGTTACAATGAAAACTCCGGGAGTTTTTCAGGCAGGCGATGCAATAACAACTTCTGCTTTTTATAATGCTTCTGCCGGTGCCTTAGTATTTTTTGTGGCTTCCGATTATATACCGTCAAGCACACAACACGTAATTGATATGAGACATTTTTTTGCTGCTGCAAGAATTCCTGTGTTAGAACCACGCAATCATCAGGAAATGTATGAGATGCCTTGGTATGCTGCTGATATAAGTAAAAATTTTAATACTCCTGTTGTTGTTTATGCATCAGGAATACTGTGCCATTCCGAAGGTCTGATTGTAACAAAAAAGTCAAGAACTGTTGCACCAAAAGATTTACCAAAAGATTTAAAAGCCTGGATGTTAATGCCTAATCTGGCACGAAATAATTATAATATAGCAACAACTGTAAGAATACCAAAAATTCAAAAATGGACAGAACAATCAAATCTTGTAAATGAAACAACAGGGACTGAAAACTGGGGAATAATAGTAACAGGAGAAAGTGATATTATTGTTAAAGAAGCCCTGAATATAGTTAACATAAATCCTTCCATACTTTCTATTGCTACTGTTTATCCTTTGCCAGACAAGAAAATCAAATGCTTTGCTGACAAAATAAAAGGGAAAATATTTATAATTGAAGATGGAGATAAATTTATACAGGATAAAATCAAACTGTTAGGTATTAATATTATTGGAAAAGAAGAATATAGCACAGTTACAAACTGGACACCACAATCAGTCCTTGAATTTTTGTCGAAACATATAAACATAGATTATAAAATACAAAAAACGGAGTTAAGCATAAAGGCACCAAACAGAACACCGGGAATTTGTCCTGGATGTCCATACAGAGCTTTTTCTATAACTGTTGACAAATTAAGAAAAAAGCATAAGATATATTCCGGATTTGGTGATATAGGATGCTCTACTTTAACAGCATTCTTAAATGCTATTGATACTTGCTTATGTATGGGAGCATCAGATTCTATGAGACAAGGATTTGTCCTTTCAAGACCTGAAAAAACTAATAAAGTTATTAGTGTTATAGGTGATTCGTGTGAATGTCATACAGGATTAGCAGCTACAAGAAATGCTGTATTTAGAAATGTTCCCGGAGTAAAAGTTGTCCTTGATAACAGGATTACAGCAATGACAGGTGGACAACCTTCACCTGCTTCAGAATATAACCTGGCAGGAATAGAAAATAAGTTTAATTTAGAAAAAGCAGAACAAGCAGAGTCGGCAAGAGTAGTTACAGTAAATGCATATAACCTAAAAGATATTGAAAAAAAACTTACACAAGCTCTTGACTTAGCTGAAAAAGGAGAATTTACAGTTTTAATTGTTCAGGGACCTTGTATTCGTCAGGTAGAATCTAAGAAAAAAGTCAGAAAATTAAGGATTAACTATGACAAATGTAAGCAATGTGGATTATGTAATATTTGTCCCGGCATTGAACTTGATAAAGATAAAAGACCTCATTTTACAAATTTATGTACTAACTGTGGAGGCAATACTCCTGTATGTATGCAAATGTGTCCATTTGGGGCTTTTGAATTTATAGAAAAAGAACAAATAAAATCCAAAAACAAAATTCCTGAATTATCAAAAATAAAAATTACAAAAAATATTGAAATTGATGAAAAATTGCTTCCAAAATCCATACGAGTTGCTATCAGAGGCATTGGAGGACAAGGAAATTTGTTTTTCGGAAAAGTCCTTTCTGAAGTAGCTATAAACACTCCATATTTAAACACACATATTATAAAAGGTGATACACACGGAATGGCTCAACTTGGTGGCTCTGTAATATCTACTTTTGGCTGCGGTGATGTATATTCTCCTGATTTTGCACCTGAATCCGTTGACGTGCTAATTGCTATGGAAATGAGCGAAATATTAAGACCTGGATTTTTAGAACTGTTAAAACCTAATGGAACTATATTATTAAACAAATTTAAAACATTGCCTCCAAATACTAAAAATAAAGATTATCCTGATATAGAAAAAATAAGAAAAACTCTCAAAGGATATAATGTTATTGAAACAGATGCTAACAAAATATGTAATGATTTTGGCGACGAAACAGGTAAATCAGCTAATGTTGTTGCCCTTGGCATACTATCTGATATTCCACCTTTTAATTATATTCCGGAACAAATATGGTTATCTGCACTAATGTCTTTATCTAAAAACGATGTGATTAAAGCTATTAACCATACAGCATTTAAAAAAGGAAAAAATAATTCAGATACAGTCGGAATAAAAATAGAAATTTGAAACATTGAATATAGTAACTAATTAATAATGAACCAATTATAAAAATATAAAATATATGAAAAAAAATACACCTATTGACTATGAAATAGTATCAGAAATTATTAAAAAAAGCGGATTTAAAAAAGTTGGAGCTGCTTCTATAAGAGAAATTAAACACTTAATTGATATTATAGAAGAAAGGACAGGAAAAAAGTTTATTCGTATGGAAATGGGTATTCCCGGACTTCCTCCTCCACAAATAGCTATTGATGCCGAAAAAATAGCTATGGATAAAGGCGTTGCCAGCTTATATCCTGACATTGAAGGAATTCCCGAACTAAAAAAAGAAATCTCAAAATTCGTTAAAAATTTTATTGATATTGATATCCCTCAAAAAAATTGTGTGCCAACAGTAGGTTCTATAAATGGAAATTATGCAACTTTTATGATTATTGGAAAAATAGATAAAAAAAAGAACTCTGTACTTATGATTAACCCGGGCTTTCCTGTACATAAGCAACAAATAAAAATGCTCGGTCTGAAAGAAGAAAGTTTTGATGTGTATAATTTTAGAGGGAATAAACTTAAAGACAAATTAGAATCTTTTCTAAAAAAAGGTAATATCTCTCTGATTTTATATTCAAACCCAAATAATCCTACATGGATTTGCTTTACAGAAAAAGAACTAAAAATAATAGGAAATCTTGCAAATAAATATGATGTTATTGTAGAAGAAGACCTTGCTTATATTGGTATGGATTTTAGAAAAGATTTATCTGTTCCCGGACAACCACCTTTTCAACCAACAGTTGCTAAATATACAGACAATTATATTTTAACAATTTCAAGCTCAAAAGTGTTTAGCTATGCAGGACAAAGAGTTGGTATGATGTGTATATCCGACAAATTGTTTAAATCAAACTACGAGAATCTGTTAAAGTATTATTCTTCTGCTAATTTTGGTCATTCTATTGTTTATGGAACTTTGTATAATACATCCTCAGGAGTTACTCATTCTGCACAATACGGACTGATAGCATTGCTAAAAGCTACTAATGAAGGTAAATATAAACCATGGAAAATAGTAAAAGAATATGCAAGAAGGGCTAAAATAGCAAAAAAGATGTTTACAGATAATGGATTTAAAATCGTTTATGATATGGATGAAGATGAACCTATTGGTGATGGATTTTATTTTACAGTATCATATCCGAAATTTTCAGGTGAAGAACTTATTGAAGAACTAATGTATTATGGTGTAAGTGCTATCTCTTTGTCTGTTACAGGAAGCGAACGAACAGAAGGTTTGAGAGCTTGTGTATCATTTATCTCTGATGAGCAATTTCCTATACTTGAAAAAAGATTGGAAATTTTTAATGAAAATCATAAAACATTGAAGAGTAATAAAGAATTTAGCCATTCTGATGAATGTATATAAAATTATCAATTACTTATAAGATATAAAAAAAGCCCTGAAAAATTATTTTTCAGGGCTTTTTTTGGTTAATTATACAACTTCTATTCTTTAAAAGTCATCTCTTCAATAAGATTAGTAGCGCCTGCATATTTATCAATAATAAACATTACATATCTAATATCAACGCTTATTGTTCTTTGCAGTGTAGGTTCAAAAGCAATATCACCACTCATAGCTTCCCAGTTTCCATCAAAAGCAATACCAATAATTTGTCCATCGCCATTAAGTACTGGACTTCCAGAATTACCTCCTGTAATGTCATTATTGGTAATAAAACAAACATTTAATTTACCGTTTTTACCATATCTACCATAATCTTTTTTCTGATATAGTTCTTTAAGCTTAGGTGGAACAATAAATTCATCATTAGTAGAATCTTCTTTTTCCATAATTCCTTTAAGAGTGGTTTCATAGTCATAATGAATAGCATCAGCAGGATAATAGTCAAGAACCTGTCCATAAGTTACTCTCATTGTTGAATTAGCATCAGGATAAAAGGTCTTATCAGGTTCCATTTCTCTTAATCCTGCCAGAAATAATCGTCTTGCTTTTTTCATCTTTTTATCAATGCTGCTTTTATCTGCTCTCATATCTAAAAATGCTTTTAACATTGAATTTGAAGTTTTGTATGCAAGGTCTTTTTTCAATTTTTTAACAGAAGGTTTTGATAAGAACTCATTAATTTTTTCTTCAGAAGCAAAGAAAGATTTACTATATACTGCATCTGCAAATTTATTAAAATCACATTTATATTTTTTCTTTATTTCTTTAAATATATCAGGATGATATTCTTCAGGTATATTAATATAATACATATCCAAAATATCAACAAAAATCTTTTTATCTGTTGGCAGATTATAATTTTTAAAATGCTCTTTTGCTATTTCTTTAAATGCCTCAAAGGTCTCTTTACTGTCCTTATTATTTTCAAAACTCTTGACAGAACTTTCCAGCCCTTGATTTTTATAAACAAAATATAATATCTCTGCACCCATAAATGTTTCCTGAAAATACCAAAGTCGTTCCTGACATTTCTTAGCTGATATTTCTTTATTAGCATCAATAATATCTTTTACAACATTTCCATATTTAGCTTTTCGTTCAGGATTAGCATCTGCCCAGTTTTGAAATTTATCTTCCAAAGCTTTTTTTTGTTCATAAACTTTTAATGCCTTTAATCCCTTACTTTGTCCAATAAAATATTTCCAATAGTTTGAACACTGGGCATATTTTGCAGCATACTTTATTTTTACTTCAGGGTCTGCGTTCATATCCTCTTTCATTATATCTAACTTTTCGCTTCTAATGCTTATAATAGTAGGAGCTGTTTCATTAAGCAACACCTTAACACCTTCGGAAGAAAGATAGCGGTCGGTTCCTCCGGGATATCCCCATATCATAGCAAAATCACCTTTTTTAATACCTTTAAGAGAGATAGGAAAATAATGCTTTGGTTTTAAAGGAATATTATCTTTTGAATATTTAGCCGGAGAGCCATCTGGTGCAGTATAGATACGAAACATAGAAAAATCTCCCGTATGACGGGGCCACATCCAGTTATCTGTATCACCGCCATATTTGCCAACAGCTGAAGGCGGAGCACCTACTAAACGAATATCTTCATAATCCTGATAAACAAACATATAATATTCATTACCCTCAAAAAAACTTTTTACAGAAACAGTATATTTGCCATCTTCCGAGGCCTCTTTTTTTAGCTTTGAAGCAACTTTACTAATTTTGGCAGACCTCTTGCTTTCCGACATAGTATCATTAACTTCTGCCAAAACCTTTGATGTTACATCTTCCATACGAATTAAGAAAGAGACATATAAATCTTTATTTGATAATTCTTCTTCTTTGGTCTTTGCCCAAAATCCATCTTTCAAATAATCATTTTCAACACTACTATGGGATTGAATACTTGGATATCCACAATGGTGATTAGTGAGCATTAATCCCTTGTCTGAAATAATTTCAGCCGTGCAAGAACCTCCGGCCATAGACACAACAGCATCTTTTAAGCTGGAATTATTTACACTATAAAGTTCTTCCGGAGTTAAATGTAGTCCCATCTTTTGCATATCAACATAATTAAGTCGGCTAATGAACATAGGTAACCACATTCCCTCATCAGGCGGATTAGAAGCATATAAATTAATTGTAATGCTAAATCCAATTAAAACTGTAAGAAATAATTTTTTCATATTTTTAAATTTAATTGTTTATAATTATTTTTTTTTGATAAATGCAAATATATAATTTTTATTTTAACTCCATTTATTTCTTATATTTTTTTTTTTATTCTCCTCTGAAAAAGTTGCATTAATTACTTGAATTTAGGATTTATTAAAATTTAATTTGCAAACCTAAGGTCCTGAGGCGGAGAGGAATCTCATAATATTTATAATCGACTTTATCTGAATTTTTAAATTTAGTCGGACATTAGGGTTTGTGAAAAAATAACCTATTCATTTTGATTCGTTCTTTTACCCTTTTTCTTCGTTACAAAATCCTTAAATAGCTGTGCTATTCGCAAATTATGTGCCTTGAAAAAGAACAAAATAACTTCGTCAATTCTGAATACTTTATTTCTTCACAAGCCCTTAGTGATATTTTTTTTTTGAAATAGGTTATAAAAATTGCATTATTCAAAAATATTTAAAAAAAAGATGCTAAATATTATATTTTTTTACTATTTTTATATTTTTATATTTTGAATCCACTTCGAAAAGTCAAAATTGTGTCATTCCGAATAACGTCATCCTGAACTCGTTTCAGGATTAGTTCGGAATCTCTAATTCCAATAATATCAAAAGATGCTGAAACAAGTTTACCCTGTTAGATAATTTTAAGTTAGAGTATTGATTATTATATAATCTTATATCTAACAGGGTGAAGCATGACAAATAAGTAAATATCTACTTTTCGGAGTGGACTCTATCTTTAAATTTTTAAATTATATAATAATGAGTCCATTACGAAAAGTCGTAAAAACAAAATAAAATCACAGATTATTCGCTAAAGCTCGTTATATTACTTCGTTAAGTTAATAGATTTTTAAAAAATTAAATCTCTGATAATCAGTGCAATCTGTGGCATTTTTTTTTATTATTTCAAATAAATGCCTTTTCGGAAAGGGTTTAATAATTATAGATTAATATGAGAAGAATATTTTTTTTAATATTTTTAATCTTTTTGCTAAATAATACTTACGGGCAAAAAATAAAAGGGGCTTTAATTGCCGGCTTTAATATAGCACAAGTTGATGGTGATGAGGTCTTTGGCTTTAAAAAATTCGGATTCAATGCCGGACCATCAGTTATTATTCCTCTTGGAACGAAATTTTTAATGAGCATTGAGACAATTTATAATCAAAAAGGTTCTTATGAAAAAAATCCAAAAGATGAAGATGTAAATAACGGACGTCCTTATTATAATTTAAGACTTACTTATGTAGAAGTTCCTGTCCTGTTTTGTTTTGAAGACAAAGGAATGATAACTTTCGGAACAGGAATATCCTGGGGCAGATTGGTCAATGCCAAAGAATATGAATATGGAGTTAAAACATCAACAACAATAAGAGGACCTTATACAAAAAATGATATGGATTTTTTACTTGACATACGATTTCGTCTTATAAAAAATTTAAAATTTAATATCAGATATACTTATTCAATAACTAAAATCAGAAACAGAATTTTTCAGGATATTGCAGGCAATGTATGGGACAGAGATCAGTATAACAATTTGCTGACTTTTCGTTTTATTTATGTTTTTAATGAAGCCGCTTCAATAGAGCATCCAATGATGAAATAATTTTTTAATTTGATTAGCTATAAGTATTATAGCATTTTTAAAGCATTATTCAAAACAAACTATTTATAAAAAAATGAATAATCTCTTTAAAGAAGGTATTCTCACAGGATTATCATCATCACCAAAAGAAATAGATGATAAATATTTTTATGATGAGCAAGGTAATAAACTTTTTGAAAAAGTTATGAACCTAAAAAAATATTACCTTACTAATTGTGAACATGAAATATTCTCTTCAAAAAAAGCAAAACTGCTTTCAATATTCAGCAAAGACACAGAAGAATTTCATATAATTGAGTTTGGTGTAGGAAATGGATATAAGACAAAAGTATTACTAAGTTATTTTCTAAAACAAAAAGCAAACTTTAAATATTTTCCTGTTGATATATCAACATATATATTAAAAAATCTTGAAACAGACCTGAGACATACTTTTCCTAAATTACAAATAAGAGCAGTAAACAACGATTATTTTAAGGGCTTAAAAGAATTAAACAATCATAAAAATATAAAAAAGATAATATTTTTTATAGGTAATAGTTTTGGTAACTTTTCAGAAAAAGAATCTGTTAAATTTTTAAATAAAATATCTAATTATTTAACCAAAAAAGATTTGCTTTTTATTGGCTTTGATTTAAAAAAAGACCCTTCTGTTATTTATGATGCTTATGATAAAACTTTTGAACCATTTTGTATGAGAATATTCAAAAAAATGAATGATGAATTAGGAGGAAATTTTAATACTTCAAAGTTTAAATATTATTTTACATATAATCCTGAAAATGGTCAGGGAAATTTTTATCTTATTAGCAAAGAAAAACAAACAGCAGAACTAAAAAAATTAAAACTCCATATACATTTCAAAGCATTGGAAACAATTTATGTTGGCATATCACAAAAATATGATATTGACTATATCAATAAATTAGCTAAAAAAACAGGTTTTGAAATAAAATATACTTTTTATGATAAAAAAAAATATTTTATTGATTCTATTTTATCTTTAAAATAAATTTTATATGAAAGATGTTGCTATACAAATAAAAGAACTAAATAAAAAAATAAAAATCTGTAATAAATGCAGGTTATCTGAAACCAGGATAAACATTGTTTGTGGACAAGGCGAGCTTCATCCCAGATTTATGCTGATTGCTCAAGCACCGGGAGAAAACGAAGACAAAAAAGGACAGATGTTCATTGGCCCTTCAGGAAAAATATTAGACGAGTTATTAGAGACAGCAAAAATTAACAGAAAAAATGTTTATATGACAAACCTGGTTAAATGTATGCTTCCAAAATGCAGAAAACCAAAACTTGATGAGATAGATAGTTGTAAAGAATATTTAGACAGAGAAATAGAATTAATAAATCCTGAGTTTCTAATCCCTTTGGGTTATTATGCAATAAGATATACTTTTGAAAAATATTCTGTTTATATACCGGAAAAGTCAGAATTTCCACAAGTATTTGGAAAACTTGTATGGAGCGGTATAAAAAAAATATTACCTTTAAAACATCCTGCTTCTATTTTATATAATAAAGAATACAGGGAAAGGATGACCAAGAATTATAAAAAATTAAAAATCCTTTCACAAGATTGTAAATGGTATAATGTATGTCCTATGAAAACATTTTATGAAAAAGGTTTATTAAACAGAAAATGGATAGAATTATATTGCAAAGGATATTGGAAAGAATGTGTTCGTTATCAAATGGAAGAAAAAGGAGAATTTCACCCTGATTATATGTTAGCTGACGGAAGTATTGATGAAAATCTACGCATGTAATAAAAATAGTATCTTGACAATTTAATTTCGGATTCATTAGCCGAATCAGGTATTCGTCATTCGTCGGTAGCCGAATCAGGCAACTGCCTGACCGAACATAACTGCCTGACCTGAACGGAATGGTTTCCAGATATATAATGGTTAAATGGTTAAAAATGTTAAAATTACCCCGTTAAATCCCGCAAATTTATCCCGTCAGGCAGACGCCTGATCCAACGGGGTTTATATTTTTATTACATTATTAGTAGAGACGAGGCGCGCCTCGTCTCTACTGTAGAATTATAATCATTTCCTTCAGTCAGGCGCCTGACTGATGTGTGTCCAAGTTCTTTGGAGAGTTTCAAAAACTGCCAAAAGAAATTAACCATAAAACCATATAACCATAAAACAATAGGATGTTTCATAATTAAATTGATATAATACTATATTTGGAATTAATTATTTACTTATGTCTGTTAATTTGTTGAGCTATTGTGCAGTAATAATTAGCTTTATCAAAATTACCTGTATGACTAAAATATCCGCATAAGTTCATACATACATCATAATTGTCCGGATTTTTTTCAAAAGCTTTTTCCCAGTAAAAAATAGCATTTACAGTATCTGACTGCAAAATATAATAGTTTCCTATATTAACGTAAGGTATATCAGAATCCGGGTTTAATTCTGCTGCTGTTTTGCTTAGTTTTACAGCTGTTTTAATGTCTCCTGTTTTATTATATAAATTAGAAAGAGCCAAAATAGCATTAATATATTTTGGATTAATCTCAATAGCTTTTTTATAATTGCTCATTGCTTTGTGGTAATTGTTTAATCTTTCATAAGAATATCCAAGGTTAAGATATGCTTTGTAGTATTTTGGATTTATTTTAACAGCTTTTTTCAGATAAAAAATGCAGGAATCAGGATTATTGAGATATCTTAAATAGATAAATCCCAGATTATTCCACGGGTTAAAGTATATAGGATTTATTTCTATTGCTCTTTTGTAATGTTTGGTAGCGACATTTATATTTTGAATACATTCTTGTTTTTTTTCAGGATTATTTATATCTTTATTTACTTTGTGTAATAAAGCATCGCCTAATATGGAATTTGCCTTGGCAGAATTTTTAAGATAGCCAATATCATGTTTAAATAATGTGATATCATCTTTCCAATCTTTGTTACGGGTAATTGTCTTAACAGAATATGGTATTAAAATTATTATAATCATTATTAATAATTTATAACTTATTTTAAATGGAATATTATTTTTTTCAGGATTTATCTTAAATATTTTAAATAATAAAGAACCTGTTATTATACAAAATCCAAGACAAGGTGTGTATAAAAAACGTTCACCGACAACGCCGTTCACAGGCATTACAATATTAGAAAACATTGAAATAGTGAGCAGATAATACAGAATAGCGAATGATATTATGTTGTTTTTTTTTAATTTAATAATAGCATATACAAAGGAAGATAAGTAAATAATTAAAGAAAGTATTACCCATCCGTTTGACCAGCTGGCAAATGGGAGCATATTATAACCATAATAAAAACCCAAAGGATGCGGAAAAATAAGTAATTTTAAGTAGAATAATAATGAATAAAAAGCTGTTGCATATTTTGTCCATAAGCTATGTTCAATAAAAAGAGGACTTTGCCACAGGAAAGCGTGTACGTCTTCGGGAGATAAAAATTTGTCAGGGAGCAATATTACTATAAAACCAATTATTGCTATTAGGATAGATAATAAAATTATTGTTTTAAATGGAGTAAAAGTATTTTTAATTGCATGTAATGGTTTGGTCTCTGCCTTTGGAGGAGTAATTTTTAAAAAATATATTGCAAAATATGGTATTACTAAATAGATATGTATTCCACTTCCAAACCAAAAAATAATATTGAATAATATTAGTCCAATACTAAAATACTTATCTTTTAATAAAAAAAGGAAATAATTTTCTTTGGAAGCCAAACTTATCTTTTTACGAAAAGTGCTTTGAAAAGTAATTACAAGATATATTATAAAATATAGGATTGTTAAATAAATAAATATTTTGCTTAATGTTGTTGAGAGCAGAATGTCTTTAAATAAGAATATAAGATTAAAAAGAATTATCAATATAATAACGTATTTATCTTTAAATAATAAGTGCCAGAAAAAAAATTTTGGACATGGATTGTTTTTTTTATAGTATATTATTAATAAAATGATTGGTAATAAATAAGAAACAAATGCTGCTATTGCAAAAGTATAAGTTCCTATATAATGTTTTTCTCCTAAAAAATAAATTATTAAAGCAAACAAATATGTGCATATTATCATAATAACATATTTGTTTTTTAGTAAAGAAGATAAATGGTTTTTTTGAGATTGCGTGGTTACTGAGACAAACAGTTCTTTTATTTTTTTAAGAGGAGAAGGAATGTTTGTAAAATAATATATTGTTAGAGGAATAACTGCTAAAAAGGTAATTGTGCTAAGTTTTGATAAAAGAGCTATTATATAAAAAAATACCCCTAAAAAAATATTAATGATTTTATTTGTCTCCGTATATTTAATAAAAAGATACAGAGCAATAATACTTCCAAGAAAGCTTAATATTTCATCACGATTTTTTAAGCTTGCAACTACCTCAGTGTGAATAGGATGGGCAATAAACAAAATTGTTATGATAAAGGGCAGAAGAGGATTATATTTTTTTAATATTTTTTTTAATAAAAGGAATAAAAATATGCCTGTCAAAGCATAGAGCAAAATATTAATCAAATGGCTTATATGAGGATTTAGTCCAAAAAGTTCATATTCTATTGCAAAACTAATTTTTACAACAGGTCTGTAACCATAAGTTTGTCCTTGTCCTTCAGAATAACGTGTTGCAAAAATTTCGGGTATGCCCCGAATTCCTTTTTTTACTAATTGGTTTTTTTCTGTTGTTACAAAATCATCATCAATGGAATATCCATTTTGTATTGTGTTTCCATATAATGCAAATGCAAGAATTACAATAAACAATAAATAATGCCATATCTCATTTTTTTTAATAAGATTTTGATTTGGTTTAATAGTTTTTTTATCAATTTTTTTTTTGTTCGGCATTATCAAAAAATTTAAAGGACTACAAAACTTTAATTTTTTTTATCTTATTATAGCATTAATATTATTTTTAAAGCTATTGATAAGTTTATCCATTATTTTATTTATTATTTTGTCAGTAAGTGTTTTTTTTGTGTCTTGAAAAGTAAAGCTAACAGCATAAGATTTTTTACCTTTTTCAATTTGTTTAGATGAATCGTCTTTATAAATATCAAACAGATTAACTTTTTTTAATAAATATTTTTCTGTTTGAAAAGCTAAATTTTTGATATTCTCAAATTTAATATTTTCATCAATTAGCAGTGCAAGGTCGCGTTTTACTTCCGGAAATTTAGTGACTTCCTGATATTTTATTTCATTATGCTTTAAGAGTTTAATTACCAAATCCCAGTTAAATTCAGCATAATAGACATTTTGTTTTATATCAAATTGGTTTAATATAGTTTTATTAACAGAGCCAAATTCTACAAGTTTTGATTTTAAAGAAAAATAAGTTAAAACTTGTTCAAAAATTTTTAAATTATTATTTTTAACATCTAATTTTGAAATGTTTAATCCACAACGTTTTAAAATATTATTAACAAAAAGTTTTAAATAATAAAAATCTACATCATCATCATTTGTATTCCATGTTTTGCTTTGTTTTCTGCCACAAATAAATAAAGCGAGATGCTGAGCTTCTGAATATTGAGATAAAATATTGTTTTCTGATTTTTTTTCCTGGTTAAATAAATATGTATTACCAAATTCGTAGAGTTTTAAATCAAAATTTTTTCTGTTCTGATTATATCTTATTGCCTCTAATCCGCCAAAGAGTAAGGTCTGACGCATAACATTCAAATCTTTGCTTAAAGGGTTTAATAATTTGACATTATTTTTAATATTATAAGTTTTGTTTTCCCCGTAATATTCAGATTTTGTAAGAGAATTATTTATAATTTCATTAAATCCATTATTGGTTAAAAAATCTGATATTATATTTTGAATTTTTTCTTTATCAGGTTTTAAACTGTATGTTAAAGACATTTTTAATTCAGATGGAATTTCAATATTATTATATCCATATATTCTAAGAATTTCTTCTATAACATCAACTTCGCGTAATACATCAGCTTTAAAACAAGGCACAGACAAAAGCAAACCATCATTATTTTCGGATATAACAGTCATTTCCAATGACTTAACAATATTTTTTATTATATTTCTTTCAATAGATTTGCCAATTAGTTTATCAACATTAAGATATGATACATTTATTTTTTGATTTTCAACAGGTCTTGGATAAACATCTATGATATTTGAACATATATTTCCTTTTGCTATTTCTTTTATAAGCATACCAGCTCTTTTAAGAACATAGACAGTTATATTAGGATCTGTTCCTCTTTCAAAACGGAAAGATGCTTCTGTTTGCAAGTTATGGGCTTTTGATGTTTTTCGTATTCTGGCAGAATTAAAACAGGCACTTTCTAAAAAGATATTTTTTGTTTCATAAGTTACACCGTATTTTTCTCCGCCAAAGACACCCGCAATACACATAGGTTCTTTTTCATTGCAAATCATTAAATCATTTTTAGAAAGTTCTCTTTGAATACCATCAAGAGTTGTAAATTTATACCCATCATATAATTTTTTTACTATTACTTTGTTTCCTTTGATTTTGTCAGCATCAAAAGCATGTAAAGGTTGTCCTGTTTCAAGCATAACAAAATTAGTTATGTCAACAATATTGTTAACAGGACGCATTTCAACAGCATTTAAGAAATTTTTTAACCATAATGGTGATTCTTTAACTTTGATGTCAGAAATGGTAAGCCCTGAATAACGGGGACATGCTTTTTTGTCATCAATAATAATATCAATTATTTTGTTAGTTTGTTTTGAAGGAGTAATTTTAAAATTCTCAACACAAGGTTTGTTTAATTTAACATTATCATTTTGGTAAAGATTTTCAGTGAGTTTCAGACAGTTAATCACAGCAAATATATCCCGTGCTACTCCAAAGTGGGAGATAGCGTCAGTTCTGTTAGGTGTAAGGTCTATATCAAATACAGTATCTTCTTTAATGTTGAAATATTCTTTTGCAGGTGTTCCTGATTTCGCTGTTTTGTTCAGAACCATAATACCGTCGTGAGAATTTCCTAATCCTAATTCATCTTCTGCACATATCATTCCTTCTGATATCTCACCTCTTAAATTTGATTTTTTAATTTTAAAAGATTTATCTTTATAATATAACGTTGTCCCAATTGTAGCTACAGGAACTTTTTGTCCTGCATTTAAATTAGATGCACCACAAACTATATGTAACAGATTTTCTTCTCCAATATCAACAGTTGCAATACTTAATTTATCAGCATTAGGATGTTTTTCTTTTGTTTTTACTTCGCCTATAACTATACCTTGTAATCCGCCTTTTACAGATTCATACTTTTTAAATCCTGTTACTTCCAGTCCGCAGTCAGTAAGAATAGAAGATAATTTTTTTGGTTCTATGTCTATGTTAATGTATTGTTTTAACCAGTTGTAAGATATTTTCATGTGTTTATAATTACGAATTATGAATTATGAATTACGAATTATGAATTACGAATTATGAATTACGAATTACGAATTA
>CAZOSY010000041.1:0-15567 GCA_964582565.1 uncultured Bacteroidales bacterium
ATTTCAATTCCACTATGGTACGATTAAAAGCCGTTAAAAATGTTTAAAAAAATCTTGTTTTTTCAGGCTATTTGTTCACAAAAGTAATAAAAAATAATGTTTATTATTGTCAATATATAATAATATAAAAACTATTGGAGTTTGACAACTTTATAGATATTGTTTGTTTTCAGTATGTCAAAGGACATTGTAAATTAATGTTAAAAATATTTTCAAAATTTAAAATGCTAAAAAATGAGTACGACGACTTTTAAGTTTTATAAAAAACGGTCTAAAGTGTTTCTTTCTTTTCCTATAATCTTTTTATCAAGCCATTTTTTTTGTCTGTTTTTAAATATTATCAGGCTGTCGTAATCTTCTTTCATTATATTTTTTGCACGATATATTAATTCTTTTAGCTTAACTTCAGTAATTTCACCTTCAAATACCGAATTTTGTATCCAGTTTAGATATTTACGACAAAGCTTTAGCATTTTGCCTACTCGTTTTTCGCCTATATCATAAACTAATATTACATACATATTTTGACAGAATTAACATGATAAACAGGATTATTTAGTTCTTTTTATAATTTCTTTAGTATTTGTATGATTAACAGAAATTTTTACCACCATATTTTAAAAGGTTTATATTCTTCAATATTTAATAAATGTTTTTGCAATTTATAACATTCTAATTTAATAAGATGCTTGTAACTAACATTTTTTTTTAGTGTTCTGTGTTTTATTGTTTCTAATAAACGCTCTTCAATAGCTGTAATATATACTTTTTTTCCTTTATTTTTTAGTAATACGCTGTTTACTTTTATGTCGAAATCGTTTTTTTTAAGCATTCCTTTATTAAGAACTTTAAAAATTACACGGTCAATAAGTATTGGTTTGAAAATTTCCGAAATATCTAATGAAAGAGAATACCTACGTTCGCCCGGACTGTGTAAATAGCTTATTGTAGGGTCTAATTGGGTTGTGTGTATTGCTCGCAAGCATTGTGAATAACACATCATGTTGCCAAATGATATTAGTGCATTAACAGGATTTAGAGGTGGTTGCATACTGCGTCCTCCCATAGTAAAATTTTTTAGAATTATATCAAATCCTTCATAATAGGTTTTTCTTATGTTTCCTTCAACACCCATAAGCTCTTTAACGTTAGCTGTTGCTAATATTTTATCTCGTAATTTATTGACTTTATCAATTTTATCGTCAAGTTCTTTACCGCGTCGATTATAATATTGCAGATTTTTTATCATGTTATAGCTTGCTCCGTCAATAATTTTTTGAGCAATTTCAATTCGTCTTTTTTTATTGATATATGTTTTTGTTTGTGCTATTAGCATCTTGCCCGACAATAGTTGTTTTCGTGGCATAAACGAACCGGTATAATTTTCATAATAATCAAAAAAATGAACTGATATCTCATTCTTACCCAAGAAATTATACATTGCACTATTAGCATCAACTGAGCCAAAAATATATAATTGTTCAACGTTTTCAACTGGCAAATAGCGAGGTTTTAGCTCTTTATCATCTCCATCAACAGGTGTAAATTTCAGTGTATTATCTTTTCGGGATAATCTGCCGGGATTGAATAAATAATATGTATTTTTCATAATTTCTGACAGGATTAACAAGATTTTTTATATGTTCTGTATTTTCGTTTTACTTCTGCTGAACTACCAAAATTTATAAGTAATCCTACTTTCAAATCTGTTTCTGCAAGATAGTTTACTAATTGAAATTAAGTTCAATAATATTATATTTTATTTTTTTTGTAATTATAAAATTGATAAAAAATTATCAATTAAATTTAGAAATTTTGTTAATTATGTCGAATATATCACTCATCAACCCAACAAAAATCATAATAACTACATTTTTTACAAATATTACTGTTAATTTTCGGTGGGCAATTTTCAGAATTTATTATTTCCGATATTTCTTTTTCAATCTCAACAATACGCTCCCGATCAATATCTGACAAATATATTTCGTGTGTTTTTCGCAGTTTTGGATATTCTAAAATACCCGATACTCCTTCAATACCAGTTTTTTCAAAAATATAAATATAATATTTGAGCTGCCATTCGTGAGCAATGTCTATTTTGTTTGATTTTTTTATTTCGTGTATAATTTTATTTTTAGCATCATAAAAATCTACTTTTATACTGCCAATCTGTACTTCTTCATACTTATCGCTGCGTTGCTGATATGAATTTTCGTGAATTAGTTTGCCTTCATATACAAGTTCAGATGTATGTTCCATATTAATACCATTGGAAAACAACCAAAGTTTACGCTTGCAGATGAAGTAATAGTTTATGTGAGTACCGGTTATGTTCATTTCTGACAGGATTTACAAGATTAACAGGATTACTTTTTATTATAGGTTATCATAGTGAAAGTGCAAATATAGTATAATGAAAGATAAAGAATTACAAAAATATATCTCCATTAATTTTTTCTATATTAAAACCGCCTTCATAAGAATAAATGTCTTTCCAGTTTAATAAATAGCTTATTCCATATTTTTCTTTTTCAATATCGCAATATTCTTTTAAAAGTTTTTTTTGGTTATGAAATATAGAAATCATAAATTGTGATATTATACCTGCCAATTTTTTTAAATTGATGTTTTTTTTAATAAATTTTTGTTCTTTATTATCTATAATATTCATGTATACTTGAAAAACATCTTCCCCGCTTACTTTTCCGTTTTTATTTGATTTAATATTAAAACTTTTCAAATCTTCTGTATTAAAATATTTTTTATTAATTGAAAGCGGGATGAACACACTTTCATTTTCTTGCTCAATTAATCGAAACTTTTGATTTATTTCTTTAAAATTAAATGTTTTAAAATAACTAAAATATTCGCTTTCTGAATTAAAAGCATCATTATTCCGTTTTTTAATATTTTTATATACTTTTTCATATAATTTATCAAAAGTTTTATCTTCCAAAATTTGTTTGTAATTTTTATAAATTTCATCTTCTTTACTTTGAACATTATAACGATAATCATTTTTATAAATCCAAAATGTTTTATCGAAATCAAATAAATAAAGTTTACAATTATCTCGCTTGGCTTCTCTGTTTATCCTTCCTGCTAATTGTTCATCACTGTCAATAAGTGAGCGGTCTTTAAAACCAATATCCATATCAATATCAACACCAGTTTCAATTACCTGGGTTGTGATTACAATTACTTTGTCGTCAGCATTTTCTTTAATTTTATCAATTATAAATTTTCTACGACTTTCGAGTATTTCACCTGAAATTAAATATTTTTTGTATTCATCAAATCCAACTTTATTATTAATAATTTTTTGGAATTTCGTTGCTGATTTTTTTGTTATAAATTCAATTAATCCGCGTATTTTATTATGGTTATCTTCAGCATATACCTCTAATTTCTTAAAAACGAAATTTGAAAGATTTTGTAAATATTTTTGTTTTTCTTTATCTGAAACAGGTTTTTCCCAGTCTAATAATTGAAAATCAAATGAAATTCTATTTTTGAAATTCGGGTTTAAAAAATATTGGTTTCTGTTAGGTGTCAGTCTGACAATTTTTCCTTTTGTTTTATCATTTAATTCATCAATTTTTGGTAAAGTTGCTGACATTATTAAAAATCTGACATTAAAATACTTGGCATAATTATCTAAAAAGAAAATCACTTTATCCCAATGTTTTGGGGTGTACGATTGAAGTTCATCAATAATAACAATCGAATTAGCAAGACGATGCAAGATGTAATTTGTTTTTTTTGAATTGCCTTTCAGAATGTTAAAAAATTTAATATGCGATAATAAGGTAATTGGATAATTCACAAACAGATTGTTAATATAGTTGCGATAATTTTTACCATAAGTGCCTTCTTCATTTTCTTTAGAATGAAAACCTGCTTTAGAATGAAGTTGAATTATATGTTCGTCTGAAATATCAATTGTATCTTTAATAGATTGGAATGTTTGTGTAATAAGTGTAGTAAATGGAAAAATATAGAAAATCTTATTAATTTTTTTGTCAATTTGCAGAAGTTCGGTTGCAAATGCAATAGAGACATTTGTTTTTCCAGCTCCGGTAGGTGCTTCAAGATAAAACAATTTTTTGTTAGGATTTTTTTTAAGATTTAAAATTGCTTCGACTCCGAGTTTTTGTCGTAAAATATTTAGGTTTATATTGTTTCGTTCCTGAAGTTCAGAAAACTTAATATTAAGAAATTTATCAGGATTTTGTTTTAATTCTTTATTATATGGTTTTTTCGGGTTGTTCTCAAAAGAATATATAATCTGATTTCGTAATTTGCTGTCAATTAATCCGAAGTCATTTATTTTAAAATCATTCATGTATTCGGAAGTAGCATAATAATCGGATGCTGTAAGAAGCGAGTAGTTTAATTTGAGAAGGGCATATAGGGAAAAATAATTATCTGTTTTTAAGGATTCATCAAATCCATCAAAAATTAGCTTAATATTTTCAAAAAAGCTATTGCTTATTTCATTTTGAAAATCAATTTTGTATTGAGACAAATATTTATATAAAGAATTAATAACGGTTTTCCTAAAGTCATAATTCTGTTCTAAATATCCGCTATGATGTTTTAAAATAGGATTAGAAAATAAAATAGTAATAGCATATAAAATATTTTTTTCTTCATCAGAAAATTTTTCCATTTCCAATATTTTTTCAAAATGAAAATTAAGAAAAATATATGCGCTTAGTATTGAATGTTTGGTGTTAATTTTTATTTCTTTATCCGGATTAAAAAATTCATTTTTCATTTTTTCTACCTGAAAATTGGGATTTACTTTTCCAAAATCATGAAAAACTATAGCGTTGAAAAATATTTTTTTTATAAGATTTCCAAAATTAGATATGTAATTCTGCTTATATGTAAATGAATAAATTAATTTGTTTGCAACCAAATCTAAATGATGGGTTTCAATCAATATCAATGTCCATTCTTTTACTTTTTGAGTATGTTGAATAAGGGTCTCTTTTGGTTCGTTTTGATGGGTATGAGCAAAATATTTATCAGGATTTTCTAAAATGTTTTCAATATTTAGTAGTTCACCTGAAATTTCCTTAAAAGACCTGAATGATTTCATTTGTACTTAATTTAATTAATGGATAATTTTCAGGTAATTTGAAGTCGTTTTTCAAATCCCAGTTAGTGAAAGTAAAATTTTTATATTCATATTGAAAAAGTTTTTTATGGTATGAAACAGGAAGATTTTCAAAATATGAAAAAAATTTATTTTGAGATTGAAAATTCATTTTTGGAGTGAAATAAATTTTTTTAATACCTTTTTTTAGGCTCTCTTCTTTTATAAAAATGCTTGATATTTTAAAGATGCCCTCTGCACTAAATTCTCCAAAATCATAATTATTAAAATTTTCCCACCAAACAGAAAATTCATTTTTCCCGAGATAAGGCAAATATTCAGCCTTGTTATCTTTTAAATTGTTATAAAGTTTTTTCTGATTTTCATTATCTAAATTTAATAAAACATAACATCTGAAAGCAGGAGCAATTAAAGTTTGTTCGTCTATTATCAGGTTTCCGCCTTTTTCTTCACTCGCAAAACCAGTTGTATTATTGTATTTAATTATAGTCTTTGAATAATTACCATTTTCGTGATTTAAAGGTTGTATGCCTATTTTTAAATTTTTTAATTTATCATAATATTCCGGCAACTCTCCTTTTTTTTGAAAACCTTTTAAACCTATAATTGCACCAAAAATCCCAAGCAATGCGGGTTTGTGCAACATATTAAAAGTTAAATAAACAGGTTCGTTTGTATCCGGGTTTTTTAGCATTCCAAAATCGGCTTTTATGTCAATAGAAATTAGTTTTCTCATAATTAATCATTTAATATTTTTTCTATAAATTCAGGCATTCTATTGTAAACCTTATCAAAATCAGGTAATTCTTCTTTTGATAATTGGTGTTTTAAACTGCTTTCCCATTCTTTTTTATTCGTTTTTCCTTTATCATCATTAATAAAATCATTTACTCCGCTTATTTTAATATGCTTATTTTCTGATTTTTTGAATAGTGTATTTTTTATTATTGAATATTCTTTTTTATCAATAATTTTTGATAAATTCCAAACATCATAAATATCTCGAGGCCGGTTTCTTTGAATAAGTGAACGTAGTTTTTCTGCAATAATCTCATTTATTGAATAAACAGGAATTACATTATCAATGAATTTTGAATCAGAGTATGGATGAAATATTTTTTTATTTTCTGGTTTAAGAACAAGCTCTTCCGAAACACTAATGTCTAATTTTATTTTCGAATGCCACTTTGAAGCAGGTGATGTAGGTTTCTGATGAATTTTATGGTCAGCACCCCAAAACTTAATAATGATTTCATATCCTGGTTTATCCTGTTTTGGTTCGTTAATTTTTAAAAGATGAAATTTTGCACCACAAACTTTTTGTGCTTCATAAATAAATTTACTTATCAATTTTTTATCTATAATCAATTTTTCATTAAGCAATGTAAAGTCCAAATCTTCAGAAAACCTGTAATCTTTAACATAACATTTACGCAAACACGTACCACCTTTGAAAACAAAATTATTCTGTATTTCAGCAAATGAATACATAGTATTTAAAAAGTGTCCTAAAATCCAATCTTTGTCAATCGTAGTTTTTGGAATACCTTTCTTTTTTGAATTATTGATTATCTCTTTTTGGATTATCATTATTAAGATTTTGCCATATTCATTATTTCATCATCGTTCATATTTAAAACTAATCTCCATTTTCTATTAGTTCTTCCTGTTTTTTCTCCATCATGTTCAAATAAAACATATTTTTCATTTCTGACAGACAAAGCATATTTTAAAAAATAATCCATTTTAGGTTTATTAAGTAATTCTGTTAGATATGCAAGTCGTTTAACTATTGATAAATTGTTTATTGCTTTACAGTATTTAACTAATTTAATTGCACTTAATTTGGCAATATTAAAAGCTTTAATAATTTCAGGATAACCCCCTGCATATTTAGGCAAATCAAAGCAATCGACAATTGTTTTTTCAATATCTGTAATATTGAATTGATGATTTCCATACCCTTCTGTTTTATAACCAATCAGTTTATTCTTTTTAACTTGAACAAATTTATATCTTACATTAAAAATATTTTTATTTTTTTTTCGCTGTGAGGTTTGAACAAAAATAACATTAGGTATTTGCTCGGTTAATCCATGAAAATTCATAGCAGACCAATAAGCTACACCTCCGTTTTTTACAATAAAGTTGCCAATAACAAATCCATCGGAAAAATCTTGTTTACAATACTTTCCTCTATCGATCAATTTTATATAAAGTCTTCTCGTTAAACCTCTTAAAGCAATTTCAACTTGTCGATACGACAAATTTTCAATCTCTGCAATTTGTTCACGAGAAAAAATATCTAAACCATAATCATCTAAATATTCAGTTAATATTTGCTCGTCTTTTGTCATAATAAAATGTTTACCAATTGTTGTAACTTCCCGTAGTAATTTGCAAATATAGTGCAACAAATGGTAAACTTAAAATATGATTTATTTAATTGTATTTTAGTATGATACACTATTATCAAATTACAAACTATAGATTTTACAACTTTCAGGCGAATTTTCTAATTTTATTGATGTTTTATTCCTGAAAATTTCTATTTTTTCTATTTCATTATTATATTTTGATAATATATTTTTTAATTCAGATAAATCCAAAACAACCAAGCCATTTTCTTTGTCATCTTTCATTTTTATTAATTGTGAAAAATTAGGTAAAACCAATTTTGAATTTTCTTTTAATTCAACCCAAATTAACAATTCATTTTCTGTCCCTGCTTTTGCAGCAGAATCATAGTAAGTTGCTCCTTTACGTAATGCTTCTTTAAGAATGTTAATATCTTCAACAGAGAGATTATTAGTGTCGTTTTCTGTTAAACTAACAATGTCATTTAAGTTTTTTGGATTAACTGAAAAATGATGTAGGTAGTGCCCTTCCTGAAGTTTCGATTGACGACCTAATGTTGTTGCCTCTTTTTCAGCACTTTTTTCGTCAGGATTTCTGAATGGAGACATAATTTGTTCGGAAAAAATATTGCCTTCTTTCCAAATGTTTATCCCATGGTTTATTTGAGCAGGGCCATGAATTGATAATGCAACATTATTTTTTCCTTTCTTAGCGAAAGTAGCACCGAACAGTCTAATATCAATACAACTTAATATATCTGATGCCATAATCATTTTATTTTTTGTATCTTTATGTTCAGCAAACATTGTGTCATAAGCTTCCTCTAAACTAAACGGAATAAAATCTTTTTTTAATCGTTTAAAGTAAAAAACTTTTTCATTTGGATAAATATCCTTGATATAGTTTTTGATGGCATACTTCAATGCTTTATCAGTAGCATAAACTTTACCATCGGGCAATGTGCGGGGCTGCCCGCTAAAATCAGCATTATAGTTTGAATTTATCGCTTTTATAATAACTGCTCCGAAAACTCTTTTTTTAAATTCTTTTTTTTCTGTCATAATATTTTATTTTTAATGTTTAACAATTTTATTCTTTATCGCTTTTTGTGTTATCTGAAAATAATTGATTATCGCTAAAAAATCCTGCAAGTATATTAGGTAAAAGTTTTTTTAACGGTTTATTATTAGAATCGTTCACTTTAAAATCCATAATATACGAAAACGGCTTTTTAAATTTTAATGTGAAATTTTCATGTTTAAAAGTTGCAAATAAATTACTTATTGCCTCCAAAAAACTTTCATAATTAGATTTTTGCAAAAAAGGTTCTAATTTAGAATAACTTTTATCGGCAGACTTGCTTTTGCTTAAAATATAATATATTACCTGCCCAGAAACGAAAGCAAAATCTTCACTTGAAAACTCCTCAGGTTGAACTTTACCTTCAATTAGATTTGACATCATTTCATGATGTTGTTTAATTTTTGTTGCCATAAGATTGTTTTTTATTAATTTATTTTTTATTGATCGTGGTTTAAAATATTCATATAGACAAAGCCAAATATTTAATTTTTCTTTTATTGAAATTTCATTTGTGTGATATTTTTTATCCGATTTATATTCATCATGCCTTATATCATTAAATATGGTGTTTTGCATAATGTCCTGGAACATTACGTTTGTTATTGCATGTCGTTTTGATTTGTAAATGAAATCGTAAAATGACTTACGGTATTTTAATACCAAGTTTAATATAATATGAAGTCTTCTTTTTTCAATTATATTATTAATATATTTTATGTCTGTATCTTTTCTATCATTAAAATCAGAAAAATATCTTATTTTTCTTCCATTTTCAAAATTGCTGATTAATATACCATCAAATATTTTGTTTAATACTATCCGTTCAAAATCAAATACATTTTTTATAGAAAGACTTGATAATTTTCCTCCAATTGGAAAAACTTCTTCTAATTTTATATTATCAATCTCATATTCAAAAACCGGCACAAAATCTAAATCAATAATACGACTTCCTTTAAGTCCATTATGAAAAAAAATCAAATAAAAATCCTGTAGGTCTTTTTCATGATTTTGCCATAAACCTTTCATGATTTCTGCAAATCCTTTTTTCCTGTTATCATTATAAATACTTACAAGTTTTCCGTTTAATTCCTGCTTGTCAATAAAAATAGGCATAGGATTAGGCAATTGATTGTTTTTTTGCATTCTGAAAAATTTCCAGATTTTCAATGCTTTATTTCCATTTATCCTGTAATTATATTCTAAAGGTGCGGTTTTATGTTGCAAAAATCTCTTTTTATCGTTAAACCCACTAAGGCTGTCGCTTATTCCTAAAACCTCGTCATCAATTTTCTTGTTAAATTTATCTTTATTAAAAACATTTTTTCGTAAATATAATTGATGAGTTTCAATATAGTCTTTTATTTGGGGTTGTTTTAAAAAAATACTAACATTAAAATTATTTTTAGCTTCTGTAAATTCTTCGAGTTCATTTATGAATGAAAGAAAATCATTTACCATAAAACCCTTAAAAATTTCAAACCATTCAATTTGTTCCTGTTTTTCGTTATTAATATATTTTTCGGCAGTTTTAAAATATTGATTTTTTAGTTCATCTTTTAAAATTTCAGAATCATATTTAATAAAATTCTTTTTATTAAAGCATAATGCAAACGGTGAACAGGAAGCATTATAAATTTTTTTATTTGGATTAAATATCTTTGCAGGAGATACCGGAATAGAATTTGTTTGCAATTTCAAACATTTTTCAAAGAATGGATTCATTTCGATTTCTTCAGTAAACAAACCAATATCATCTTTTAAAATATTTCCATCGTTATCTTTATTTTTCAAAATATAAGCTTCATCTTGCTTTTCTATATCAAGAAAAATATACAATCCTTCTTTTAACTTTAAATTTTTAAAAAAAACATCAGGATTGTTTTTTTCTAATTCATCAACAAATTGAGTAATTTCTTTTATCATCTTTAAATATTTTTTATATATTTCCCACCACACAAAATTAAAAAAAACCTGTCAATCCTTTCAAAAATTTCTACAAAATTAATAAAATAATTTGTCAATTAGTGTCAATCTGAAAGATATTTTAAAAATTTCATTTTATATATGTTTACCGGTATTTGTTATCTTTATTTCAGATGCTGTCAGATATTTCATACTCTGACAGGTCTTTATTTTTTTAATCTCAAATTCCACTAATTTCTTAAGTTCTTCATATCGTATTCATTCCTGTATCAGCTTCATTTTTTCCTATATTTTTATTATATAAAGATAAAAATTATTAAAATACAACAAAAATTTCTGCAAAACCTGTTAATCCTGTCTAAAAAATTTCGCAATACCCAAACCCAAGGCTGTTTGACTTTCCGAATCCTGCGTAATAGCCCATACGTATTAATTCAACAGGGGCAGTAATTATAAAATCAAATAAAAATCCTTTTAATTTTGTCTGGTCTTTTTTTCTCTGCTTAATTGTTATTAATTTGGATTTTGGTTCGCTTAGTATTTTTAAATTACATTTATTAATATCAAATTTAGTTTTATAATTATTATATATATTGTATTTTTCAATAAGATTACTAAAAAACAAATGTTCAAAATCTTTATGTTCAGGGTTTAGGTGGTCAGTTTTTTTGGAGTTAAAGGGATTTTTTTTTGTGATATGAACAGGTGTTATTAATCTCATTTTCATTTCATTGCTAAATTCAACTTCTTTTATTTTTTCAATACTTTTGATGATAAATTCTGTTTTGGATATTTTGTCACCTATTGTAAAATTTTGTTGTTTAAAAATTCCTGTTACAAATCGTTCAGGTATCTCTTCGGCATAAAAAGAAAAAAATAATCTTGCGTTTTGGCTTAATAAATATAGTTTGTTGTTTTTGATTTTATATTTTTCAGGTATAATATTTGAGAAAGTGAACAACTTAAATTTTTTACTGTCATCATTATATCCTTGTTTATGTAACCACATTGCAAATTCGCTGTCAGCTTTATTTATCACATTATAAAACCAAGATGATAATTCATACTGATAATTTATCGGTAGCAAAGAATTATTATTTATTTGTAAAATTAATTTAAGTCGCATAAATTATTTATTTATTGGCATTTAAGAGTTTAAACCTAACACTTAGTAATAAAACCCCAGTGAATTTTTGTTTAGATATCTTTCAGAGAACAGGGTTACATTTGTTTTTATTATTTTGTTAATGATTTTTATCTGTAAATTTTTCAAGTTAATAATTTAAGGGGATTATGTCAAAAAATGGACCAAATCCAATTTATAAATCATTGCAAATATAATTTATTTTTTTCAATTAAAAAAAAATGTTAATAAAAAATTAATTATATAAGAGCAAAATTTTACTAATTTAGCATTTAGTATTATTAAAAAAATAAAACCAATTGATTAATCCTGATACAATACGGCAAATCTTTGATACTGTTCGTATAGAAGATGTGATAGGCGAATTTGTTACACTCAAAAAAAGAGGTGTCAACTATGTTGCTTTATGTCCTTTTCATAATGAAAAAACACCTTCGTTTTATGTGTCTCCTGCCAAAGGAATATATAAATGCTTTGGCTGTGGGAAATCAGGAAATGCAGCAAGTTTTTTAATGGAGCATGAACATTATTCATATCCTGAAGCCCTAAAATATCTTGCCAAAAAATATTCTATTGATATAATAGAAGATAAGCAAACTCCTGAACAGATTAAATCGCAAAACGAAAAAGAAAGTATTTATAATGTTAATGATTTTGCCTGTAAATATTTTTCTGACAATTTATTTCAAAAGACAGAAGCTAAAATTGGCTTGACTTATCTCAAAGAACGGGGATTTACCGAAGACACAATAAAAAAATTTCAACTTGGATATAGTATTGATAAATGGAATGATTTTACTGAAAATGCTTTAAACAATGGCTATAATATAAATTTTTTAAAAAAATCAGGTCTTACTATTGCCGAAGATAGTAAGCAATATGACCGCTTTAAGGGCAGAGTGATGTTTCCTATTCACAATCTGTCAGCAAGAATACTGGGATTTGGCGGAAGAATATTAACAAAAGAAAAAGATAAGGCAAAATATATAAACTCTCCTGAATCAGATATTTATCATAAAAGTAAGATATTATATGGACTTTATTTTTCAAAATCTGAAATCATAAAACAGGATAACTGCTATTTAGTTGAAGGATATACTGATGTTATTTCTCTTTATCAGGCAGGAATTGAGAATGTAGTGGCTTCTTCAGGCACTTCACTAACAACAGAGCAGATACGACTTATAAGACGTTATACCAAAAACATAACTATTTTATATGATAGCGATACTGCCGGAACCAAAGCTGCTTTTCGTGGAATTGATATGATTTTTGAACAGGGAATAAATGTTAAAGTCCTCCTGTTTCCCCAAGGACAAGACCCTGACTCTTTTGCCAGAAACAATAGTAAAGAACAGGTAAAAAATTTTATTGCTCAAAATGCTACTGACTTTATTATTTTTAAAACAAATTTATTGTTAAAAGAAATAAAAAATGAACCAACAAAAAAGACATCTTTTATAAGAGATATTTTACAATCTATTGCTCTGATTCCTGATGCTATATCACGTTCAATTTATATTAAAGAATGTGGAAACATATTGAAAGTGCAGGAACAGATATTAATGTATGAACTTAATAAAATAAGAAAACAAAAATTTTCAAAGAGAATAAAAACATCAGATACAGACGAATTACAGGAGCTGGTTGCAGAGCAAGAAACAGAAGAACAAACAGGAATTGAAAAAAATAGTTGTGAAGAACAGGAAAGGAGAATAATATTTTTATTATTGAATTATGGTAATCAGGAAATAGTTTTTGAAGAACTTAATGAGGATAAAAAAAAGATAGAAATTCCTGTAAAAGTTGCAAAATTTATAACAAATGAAATAAATACAGATAATATAAAATTTGAAAATGCTGCTTATCAGTTGATTTTTGATAAATATGCTTCTGAAATTAAAAAAAATAATATTATTGATGACAAATATTTTATAAACGATGCAGATGAAGAAATTAGTAAATTATTCATTGATATTATTAGCAATCCTTATACATCAGGTAAATATACATTAAGTAAAAATTGGGAAATAAAATACAAAACTATTGTAGAGACAGAAGATAAAAAACTTAAAGAGACCGTGCTTCATGATGTTTATCAGATGAAAGCTAAAAAAATAGAAAAGATGATACTTGAAATTGGAGAAAAAATAAAAGATATAACTAATGAAGAAGAATTAACAAATTTGATGCAACAACAAAATGCTTTACTCACAATAAGAGAAAAAGTTAATTTAGAATTAAGTAGAATTATAATAAAATAATCAGGCATTTGTCTGATTAATAAAAAAAATGTAAGTTTGCATTTAAAATTGATAATAAAATGTAAATACTTACTTATAATATTAAACTAAATAAAAAATATAAATATTATGAAAATTCCTGATAATATAAAATATACCAAGAACCACGAATGGCTAAGAGCAGAAGGCAATGAAGCTTATATTGGAATTACGGATTTTGCTCAAAGTGAACTTGGAGATATTGTTTTTATTGAAGTAGAGACAGTTGGAGAAACAATTAAAAAAGGAGAATCTTTTGGCTCTGTTGAAGCTGTGAAAACTGTTTCTGATGTATTTATGCCTGTATCCGGTGAGATACTTGAATTTAACAAAGAAT
Source organism: uncultured Bacteroidales bacterium (assembly GCA_964582565.1). Classification (GTDB taxonomy): domain Bacteria; phylum Bacteroidota; class Bacteroidia; order Bacteroidales; family CAZZDX01; genus CAZZDX01. The sequence continues at coordinate 14,259 of CAZOSY010000041.1, forward strand.
TAGAAGATAGTCCGGAATCAGTTAATCAAGACCCTTATGAAAAAGGTTGGATAATAAAAATAAAGTTAACTAATCCTAATGAGGTTAATGAATTGCTTAGCCCTGAAAAATATAAAGAAATAACCGAAGGTTAATTATTAGAAGAAAGGGAGAATTGTAAATATGATAATATGTTCTGAAAAATGATTGTTTTTATCACATTACATGTTTATATTTTTTATATTAAACCATTCATAAATTAGATATTTTTTTTAAAAAATTTGTTTTTTTAATTTTTATTTTGTAATTTAGCCAAAAGAATTCTTAATTTTATAAAAATTTATATTTATGGAACCAAAAAAAACACCAAAAGCAGATATTGAATCTAAAAAAGGGATTTTCTTTCAGATAGGTATTATTATAGCACTGTTTATAACACTCTGTGCTTTTGAAAAGAAATTTTATGAAGGAAGAGGTGAACAATGGAATACAAACAATAGCGAAGATGTTATAGAAGAAGATGTTCCTATTACCAAACAGGATATTAAACCTCCGGAACCGCCAAAAACTGTTGAAGCTGATATCTTAAATATAGTAGAAGATGAAACAGAGGTAGAAGAAGAATTTTCTATTGATGCAGAAGCAACACAATCTACAGAAGTGCAAGAATATGTGCCTGTAACAGAACAAGAAGACGAGATTGAAGAGAAACAGATTTTTACTATTGTTGAAAAAGCTCCTTCTTTTCCCGGTGGCGATGCAGCAAGAATTAAGTTTATGCAGGATAATATAAAATATCCTCAAATGGCTAAAGAAAGTGGTATTCAGGGAACAGTATATATCACCTTTGTTGTTGAAAGAAACGGCTCTGTATCAAAGGTTAAAATATTAAGAGGCATAGGTGGCGGATGTGATGAAGAAGCTATACGCGTTGTTAAAGCTATGCCTAAATGGAATGCCGGTAAACAAAGAGGAAAACCTGTTAGAGTTCAATTTAATATGCCTATTAAATTTATTTTGCAAGGATAGTCATTAGATAGTGTCTGTTCATAAAGTAAGTGTTTAGTTCAGAATGTTCGAGTTCGAGGATTGTGAAGTCTTGAAAATCAGGAGTTTACTTTTGTAAATGACTGATTGGAAAGACAAGCATAACGAAGAAATCGGATATTATGAACAAACATTAGATAGTCAATAACAACTGAATGACCACGCCAGAGGCGGATAAACAGCAAAGCCATTATATTATCATTCCTGCTCCAACAGTTTCGTTTGTATCTTCATCAATAAGTATTACACTTCCTGTTATACGATTGGTTTCATATTTATCATA